>JAPXND010000028.1:0-21467 GCA_033808695.1 Armatimonadota bacterium | reverse complement strand
GGGGTATGGGCTATAAAGTAATGCTTTCTTGCTGCGATAAAGTTTATCTTTCAACGGGATCTAAAGGAACTACTGTTGCCTTGCAAATGAATTATGCCGACAGTGACAGCTTGTATGATTGCTGATAGTGCAGCTTACCAAATTTCTCCTTTTGGTTCTCTGGTCATTAATTCATAAACGGCATCTACCGGGGATTTATGGTTGTAAATAACCTCATACATTTTTTCTGTTATCGGCATCGGCGTATTAATCTTTCTTGATAATTCGTATGCGGCTTTTGTTGTGGGAACCCCCTCAGCAACATGTCCAAGGTCTTTAAGTATATCTTCCAATTTTTTGCCTTCACCAAGACTCTGACCTACTTGTCTGTTTCTGCTGAGTGGACTTGCACAGGTAGTTATTATGTCTCCTATACCTGCCAATCCCATAAATGTTTCTTTTTGCGCTCCAAGTTTCATTCCAAGCCGTGTGATTTCAGCAAGCCCTCTGGTTAGCAATGCAGCCTTGGTGTTATCTCCATAACCAAGACCGCTGCATATTCCTGCACCAATCGCCAGAATGTTCTTTAGCGCCCCTGCTAACTCTACTCCAATAACATCTGTGTTGGTATAGACTCTAAGTGATGGGCACATAAACAGTTCCTGCACCTGTTTTGCAATGGATAAATCATTACATGCCGCAACAGTTGCGGATGGAACTCCATTAGCAATTTCCATTGCCAAATTTGGTCCGGAAATTACTGCTATTGGATTTGTTGATGGCAGAATTGATGCCAGTGTTTGCGAAATTGTAAGTCCCGTTTTACAATTCAATCCTTTTGTTGCACTGATAATAGGAACGTTGGGTAAAAGATGCTCTTTTAGGCTTTCAGCCACACTTTCTGCAGCGCTGGATATTGTAACAAAAACCAAAGCATCTGCATTTTTCATTGCATCTGGTATGGATGTAGTTATATTGATTGATTCCGGCAGCTTATGCCCCGGAAGGAATGAGTTGGTGCGAGCGCTAATCATTGATTCCGCCTGTATAGGGTCCCATACCCAAAGTGAAGATGAGTGTCCTTTACTGGCTAATATTAATGAAAGCGCTGTACCCCATGCTCCGGCGCCAATAACTGCAATATGTTTCATTGCATCTCCATAATTTATTAGAATTGTAATTTTTTATGTGGGAATAAATTAATTCTATCATCAGCAGCAGTTCATTGGCAAATTCAACACTCTGCTTTATATAGCGTGTGCTGCTTGACAGAGCCATTAATCAAGGCAGCTTATTACATTGTCATCTGTAAGATCATTCCAAATTGCATAGTAATCTTTTACTTTAAAAGGAAGATTTTCGCCGTGGATAAGCACAATAAGACTATCGACTTTTGGCGATATAAGTTTAACGGCAGATTTTGTTGCTACAGGAACAGCTGTAATGATTGATTTTGGTTTGTGCAGTTTTACTGATTCTATTGCAGCCAGCATGGTGTATCCAGAGACCAATCCATCATCAATAATTATAACTGTGCGATTTAATAAGTCCGGTATTGCTTTATCTGTTCTATACTCATTAAATTGCCTGTCAATCTCTTTTTGGACTTGTGCAGCTGCCTCATCAATTTCTTCAGAAGAGATATCCAAACCTCTTATAAGAGCATCGTTAAGCACTTTTGCTCCGTTAGTGCTTATAGCTCCCATACTGGTTTCTGGATTCCATGGAATTGGTATTCGCCGAGTTACAATTACATCAAACTGTGAATTCAGTATTCTGGCGACTTCACATCCTATTGGGACGCCGCTTTTTGGAATTGCTAATACAAATGTGTCGCTGCCCTTGAATTCTTTAAGATGCTTTGCTAATTTTGCACCGGCATCTATTCGGTCACGGAATAATTCGGTTTCCATATGATGTCCCTTTTGTTGAATTAGATTTGTATATTTATATTAATAAAACATATGAGAATATTGCAAGAGTTTATAGCAGATTTTAATTAATTATATTCAATTCCGTCTTGTAATGCACCTGCTGAATAGTATATCTATAATATTATACTATTTAAGCTTAGGAACAAACAACACCGGTATAAGCATTACAATAGCTGCATCTGCCATTGCTTTGTATTCCAATAACATCTGCAAAATATCTATTGCGATTTATTATTTTTTTGCTGCACGATGGACAATAAGTATTGTTGTCAAATGAGTTTATGTTGCCTATAAATATATGCTTTAGTCCATTATCGGTTCCAATAAGCTTTGCTTTTTCAAGTGTTGATACAGGTGTAGGTGGAATATTCTGCATTTCAGCGTGTGGAAAAAATCTGGTAGCATGCCATGGGGTTAATTCTCCCAGATTTTCAGCCACCCAGTTTGTTATTGCATAAAGATCTTCGTCTGTATCATTCCATCCGGGTATAATATTGGTTACCGTTTCAATATGCATTTTCCATTTTTCTTTGGCTTTTATTGTGTTTTGCAGTATTGGTTTCATATCTTGAATTTTTATAAGTTTTCGATAAAAATCGTTTGAAAGACTCTTTATATCTACTCTAAAAACATTCATATATGGTCCAATTGCATCAAGCGCCTCAGGTGATATATATCCATTTGTTACAAATACAGTTCTTACACCGTGTTCAACAGCTATTTTTGCACAGTCTAAAACATATTCAAACCATATGGCAGGCTCATTGTATGTCCATGAAATACTATCGCAGTTTTCCTGTATTGCCAATTCAACTGCCTGCTTTGGTGATAACATCCTGCCGTGCATATTTGTTAATAGACTGCCGTCTGCATAGGCGATTTCCCAATTTTGACAGAATTTACATCGAAAGTTGCAGCCAAATGTTCCCAGTGAAAAGCATTTGGTTCCGGGCAGATAGTGATAAACGGGTTTTTTTTCAATTGGGTCAACAGCAGCAGATGAAACTAATCCGTAAATTGTTGAATATAGGCTGCCGTCTTGATTGATGCGTGTATGACAGAATCCTGTTCCATCTTTTGGAATTCTGCATTTGCGCATACATACAAGACATTCGACAGATCCATCATCATGTTTTGTGTTCAGCATTGCATTAAATTTAGATTTATCTGTTTGCACTATAATAAACCTTCTATTCTATAAAAACATCGCCTATATAGTGTATTCTGTCTCTATATTCATATTAGTTCAAGTGTTATCCTATATATTATATCCAGTAAATGCAAATTACAATCAAAAATTTTGTGGTATATAAATATTACATTAAAACATATTTATTGCATTTTCTTTCATAAATATTTCCTGCATGTTATAATGAAAAGACATATAAATGAATTATTAATTCTGCACGTATATATAACTATGATAGAATTTATGAAGAACAAAACTGTATTGCAATTTAAAATTTTGTTATTGATTTTATTTATAGCTGCAATAGGTGTTACAGGCTGTAAAACTAAAAACGCCATTCCTAAGGTTGATTCAAATGCAGCAAAACCGGAAGTGAAAACTGCTGAACCTGTGAAAACAGATGAAAAAACCGTGATGGATGCGAAATTGCAAAAAGCTGAAGTATCATGGGTTGATAAAAAAGGCGATCCAATATGGAAGGCCGGATTTACTGAAGCTCAGGCATCGCAAAATGAAGAAACGGCTGTTGTTGAACTTAAAAATGTTAGGGCTGAGTTATATAATCAAGGAAAGCTTGTGAGTAAAATGATAGCGCCAAATGTTAGCGCCGATAGCAAAACATATAAGGTTATAGCAACCGGAGGAGTTAAAATTACATCATCCGCCTATAATAGTTATATAACAGCAGAAAAAGTTGTTTGGCTTCCAAAATCTAATAAAATAATTGGCACCGGCAATATTAGGATGGTAAAGGAAAGCATAACGGCTACCGCTAAAGAAATAACAGCCGATACATCGTTGAATAAGGTTTCGCTGCAAAACGGCGAGATATCAATTAAATAGCTATGGAGAATATAATGCGGAAATTATTCTGTTTATCTATAGTTGCATTGGTTATTTTGTGTATATTAAATATAGGCAATGCATCTAGTTACCCTGTTGGAAAGATGAAATTATCTGCAGCAGTGATTGATATTGAGCAAAAAACAATTACTGCAAAAGGAAAAGCAAAGCTTACAGCGCCAAATGCTGTAATAAATGCAGATAATATTAAAATTGATCTTAGTGGAAAAGACGGCGGATTTTCAAAAGGAACAGCTTCTGGGAATGTTGTGATGCATGCAAAGCAAATTGACAGCAAAACTGGCGCCAGCCGTATTATAGACAGCACATCGAATAGCGCTGTTATGACTCGGGGAGAAAACACTATAGTTCTTAAAGGCAATGTAACTGCCAAAATAACTGACACTGAACAGCTGAATGAACCGGCTGTATTGAATGGTCCCATAAGCGTAACAATATTTCTAAATGAAAACAGGATTCGTGTTGAAGGCAGCGAAGATAATCTTGCAGAATTGACTGCATCTCCTAAGGAGAATAGCGAATAATATTATGTCTGGAATTGTAGTAGACAATTTGGTTAAAACATATAAAGGTCGAAATGTTGTTGATGGCGTATCTCTTTATACCAATCAGGGTGAAGTTGTAGGACTGCTTGGTCCAAATGGGGCTGGCAAAACAACCACTTTTTATATGATAGTTGGATTGGTAAAACCTAATGCCGGCACAATATTACTTGATGGCAGAGACATAACACCAATGCCGATGTATCAGCGGGCGCGACATGGAATAGGATATCTGGCGCAAGAAGCTTCAATTTTCAGAAAGCTTACAGTTGAAGAAAATCTGCTGTTAGTATTGGAAATGACCGGTATTCCTAAAAAATTGCGCATTGAAAAAACTAATGAAATTCTACATGAACTTCGCATAGACCATGTAAGAGATCGTAAAGGATATATGCTTTCCGGCGGTGAACGAAGGCGTGCTGAAATCGCCCGCGCTCTTGCAGTATCACCCAGGTTTATGCTTCTTGATGAACCGTTTACAGGAGTAGACCCGCTGGCAATAACAGACATCCAAGAGATAGTGTTAGAGCTTAAAAATAAAGGGATTGGTGTAATAATTACAGACCATAATGTTCGAGAAACACTTGCGATAACAGATAGGGCATATATACTTTCTGAGGGTAAAATAAGAACTTTTGGTATATCATCAGAACTGCACAATGACCCAATTGCTGTTCAGTATTACTTTGGTGATAAGCTTGCCACATCAATGTCAGTTGAATGGAACAGGGAATCTGATAATAACGCAGATCAAAGCAGGAAACAGTAAACAATGAAATTGATTGATCGCTATATTTTCAGGGAGATCATTGGTCCGTTTATATTTGGAATTGCAGCATTTACCAGTATAATGTTTGCTGGGAAAGAACTTTTTAAGGTTACTGAACTTGTTGCGGAGTTTGGAGCTTCGCCTCTTGTAGCAATTAAATTGGTAGGACTTTTTCTGCCGTCGGTTATTGTAATGACACTGCCGATGTCTATGCTTTTGTGTGCATTGCTTGGTTTTGGACGTCTTTCAGGTGATAGTGAAGTTGTTGCATTGTTTGCAAGCGGAATAAGTTTGTTTCGCATTGCTGTTCCGGTTGTTCTGATGGCAATTGTTGTAACAATTACGGGGTTTTTGCTCAGCGAAATTGTTGCTCCTCGGGCGAATTTGGCTCATGAGCAGATAATGCGCAGTTTCGAAAAGGAAGGAAATGCATCAAGCAATAAGCCGTTTATTGCAATTGATTCAGATGGCGACAACACAAGGGCTGTTATATATGTTCAAGGCGGAGTGGATGTCTCTACCGGCAAGTTAAATAAGGTAGCTGTTGTTCAATATAAGGATAATAAACCTTCCGTATTTATCTATGCTGATCAAGCCGTATGGATTAAGGGCAATGATTTAGATAATAACAACTCGTGGGAATTCATAAATGGTTACTATAACAGTATAGGATCTGGTGACAGAATATTAGCGCCATTCAATCAATTTGCAACACGGGAGATAAAAATATATAAGAATCCTAAAGAAATGGCGCTTTATCAAATGAAACCCGATCAAATGAGTTTTGGTCAGTTAAAACAATATATCAACATGCTTATGAGTCAAGGGCAGGATGTAAGAGAATTTCGTGTAAAGCTGTATCAAAAAATAGCATTGCCGTTGTCTTGTTTGGTATTTGCACTTATTGGTATTCCATTGGGATTAAGACCGCATAGAAGCAGTTCTGCAATGGGGCTTGGATTATCTATAGTGATAATATTTGCGTACTGGGTATTAATGCATTATATGACAATACTTGGCAATAATGGGGTTGTTTCACCCGCAATGGCAAATTTCATGCCTATACTGGCTGGAACAGCAGCCGGAATTATTCTTATAATAAGAGCAGCAAAATAAATTAATAGGTAAATTAAATCAACTATGTCAGTACCTACAATATTATTATTATTAATTTTCGTTATTATAAGTGGATTAATAGCATATTTCGGAGATCTGCTTGGAAGGCGCATGGGTAAACGTCGCCTTACAATTTTTGGATTGCGTCCCCGATATACTGCTGTATTTATGACCATTGCTACGGGAATGATAATTGCAGCCGGTACTATTGCTGTCATGGCAATAACCAGTGAAAATGTAAGAATATTGCTAACTAAAGGCGATAATATTATAAGCAGGATGAAAACTCTCAATGCCCAATATAATAAGATAAATAAGTCATATAATATTGCAGTGGAAAATTTAGATAAGCAGCGGAAAATAACGCAAAAAGCTAGTGATGAAGCAAATATTGCCAGGAAGAGCAGTCAAAGGTTAAAAGATAACGTAGAAAAAATATCCAAAAGTTTGGCAATATTAAAGAGTAATCTTGTTAAAAATCAGGCTGCACTTAAAGATGCTGAAAACAATCTTCGCAATTCAAACGTAGATCTTGAAAAAGCAAAGAAAGAAATTGCTTCACGCCGACATGAAATTGATTTTCAACAAAATGAAATAGACAGATTAAATAGATTGAAAGATCAGCTTGCAATTCGTCTTGATAAAGAAGCTCTTCCGCGATTAATAGCGCTTAGAGAGAGAAGAATTATATTTCACCCAGCAGAAGAAATATATAGGAAAGTAATAAGCAGTAATCAATCCAAAAGCTTAATAAGTGAAGATATTAAGGAATTATTAAATGATGCTAATCGAGTATCAATTGAAAAAGGTGCAGCAATAGGAGAAAATGGATTTTCAATACAATTGCTTCCAAAGAGTATTGAAGGCAGTGATGGGAATATAAAATTCCTTGAAGATAAAGAAACAATTAATGCAATTGTTGAAAATATTAGCAATACAAAAGGAACAGTAGTATTGCTTTTAGTCTCAGTAGGTAATTCTTTAGAAGGAGAGCAGGCCCTTGTAGAATTTAGTCCTCCATTCAGAAATAATCTTATATACTCAAAGGATGATGAAATAGCATCGGTGATAATTGATGGCAAAAAAACAAGAGGGGCAATACTTGAAGATATCATATCATTCCTAAGGATAAAAGTAAGATCAGAAGCTATGAATAAGGGATTAATACCACAATTTGATTCCGATGGTCAGCCTGTAGTTGGTCAGATTGATGACTGGGATGTAATATTTGATCTGATTGATAAGATAAAAGTAAAAGAAAATGATGTGCGTGTAAATGCACATGCACTATCAAACACATGGTCATCTGGCCCATTACAGCTCTATTTTACAGTTAGCGAATAAAAATGTTTATAATACTATCAATAGATCCAGGATTAGATAAATGCGGAATAGCTGTAGTATCACACGAACAGGTTTATACTAAAGAAATAATACAGGTATCAGCACTAATTGATTCAGTTTCTGATATAATGGGTATATACGATATTAGTAAAGTTATTGTAGGTAATGGTACTGGAAGTAATAATATCATCAATCAACTGAAGAAGCGCTTAAGTATACCTATCATTACAGTTGATGAATCTAATACAACATTGAGGGCAAGGGAGTTATATATAAAAGAAAATCCCCCAAGAGGCATATACAGATTTATACCTAAAGGCCTTATTGCTCCAAAGAAGCCTTATGATGACTATACAGCAGTTATTATTGCAAAAGATTACCTAAATGAAAAGATTTGATATATTAAAATATTAATTTTTGTATGAAAAAAAATAATTTTACAAAAACAGTTGACACTGTTGAAATTATTTGCTATCATACATAGGATTAGCTTTCGTGGCAATGGCACAAGGGTGAAAGGAGGTGTAACCTTGAATGACCTGTGATTTCCATGCAGCGAGAGCCCAGGCAAGGCAGTAATTAAATAAAAACCAAATTATATGATAAGGCAACATGGATACTTATCAACCGTAATATGGCAAAAAGTTATTTACTTCCTCCGGCCTGAAACAACCCGCGAAACATTCAAGGAGGAAAATAAATGAAGAAGACATTAATCTTCGTAATCGTTGCAATGGTCCTCGCAATCAGTGTACCTGTATTCTCACAGGCTTTCCCTGATGTTCCAGTAGACCATTGGGCATATGAAGATGTAGACGAACTTGCTGACGCAGGTATCATAATCGGTTATCCGGATGGAACCTATGGCGGCAAAAGAGCAATGACAAGATACGAATTCGCAACAGCATTTGCAAGAGCACTTCCATTGATTTACGATTATGTTAATCAAGGCGCTCCTGGTAAAGATGGCATTACTGGCAAAGATGGTAAAGATGGTAAAGACGGCAAAGACGGTAAAGACGGTGCCGGTATTACACCCGAGCAGTTAGCTATGATCCAGAGACTATCAAACGAATTTGGACCAGAATTAGCAGCACTTGGCGTTGATGTAGATCAACTCAAGAGAGATGTAGCAGATCTTCAGTACAGAGTAGCTGCAGTTGAAGACGAACAGAAGAGAGTAGTATTCACTGGCGAAGCAAGTGTAATCGGAACTGCTCATGTTGTTAATGATGGTACACCAGCTTTGGGTGGTGGCATGTTTGATGCAGATGGTAATGTCCTGCCATATAGAGATACTATACTTACTTCATTAGGTGTATATATGGATTATGCATTTAATGTAAAAGGTAGAGTTGCCAAAAATTCATCACTTAATGCTACTATATCTGCAAGCAACTACATGGCAGATAGAACTTGGGCAACAATAGATAATTTCACACTCTGGAATCTTTATCTTGATACCAAAATGGACATGGGTCCATTAGGACAATCAAATGTAACAGTAGGTAGATTCCCATTCCAGCTTACACCAATGACACTCAAATTTGTTGATCCTGATAGTTATGTTGACATAACAAGACTCGATACAGGTGATTATATCTTAGATGGTATAAAAGCTGAATTCGGTTCAGACAACATGGGTGTAACTCTGTTTGCTGCAAAGGCAGCTTCTATAGCTACTAAGACAGGAAACGAGTTTGATTATCTTATGAATCCAGCTTTGATGATAGTAAACCCATTTAACGCAGAAGTAGCTCAGCTTGCTGGTGCAAGAGCTGTATTTGGCTCTGACAATGCAAAAATTGGTTTAACTTACATGCAAACAGGACAAGAAGATGTTAATGATGCACAGGAACAGATTTACGGCGCTGACATCAACGCTAAATTCTCTGGTCTAACTCTTACTGGTGAATATGCAAAGTGCGATGCTGATGCTGAACTCACTGCAGTTACACCTGGTAATGGTGCACCAATAGATCAGAATAATTCTGCATTAAAAGCAAGATTAGGTTATGACTTTGGTAAACTGTCAATCGGTGGTGGATATATGAGAGTTGAACCTAACTTCTTTGCACCAGGCGATTGGTCAAAAGCTGGCACAGCTGTTAATCTTGTTAACGTAAAGGGTGCAACTGCTGACCTTAAATTCGATGTAACAGATAATATTCGTCTTTACGGTAATGCAATGTTCCTAGAGCCCGAAGATATCGCTGCTGATACAAGAGCAAGATTAGCAATATTTCAGAATGGCGGACCATCTGTATGGGGTAACATATTAGACAAACTTACAGCTTGGAAAGCCGGTTTGAAATATGGAATTAATTCCAAGACTTCACTTGACTTAGGATTTGAGCAGGTAACATGGGATCCAAACTTTGTTGGCGACAGCGACAAAGAACGCTACTATACAATAGGTTTTGGTCATTCATTTAACCCCAACTCAAAACTTAAACTTATGTATCAGGTAACAGATTATGATGATGGTGCACTTGCTCCTTACGGTGTAGGTGCATGCGGTGGTGGCATTGCTACTGCTCAGTTCATGCTAAAATACTAATCTGACAGACAATTGAAAAAAAGAATATCCCGGTATATTTTACCGGGATATTTTTTTGCCTGAGAACATATTTAAGAATAAGTTTATTATAAAGTATGAGGTAGAAAACTCATTTAATGGAATTAGAAGTATTTGCGAATTTGTTTACCTGCATCAAGAGTCGTTAGAATTGGAAGAATCTTTCAAGAGGGCTACCTCATTTTCAAGCTGATGCACTCTATCCAGAATACATTCAATGGCTTTGGCAACCGGATCAGGAAGATCAGTTTGTTCAAGGTCAATGTCCCCGTCAATTTTTGCACCATTACGATAGGTAATTCTACCTGGAACTCCAACAACAACAGAGTCGGGGGGTACTTCTTTTACTACAACGGATCCAGCGCCTATTTTACTGTTGTCTCCTACTTTGAATGGACCTAGTATCTTTGCACCAGTACCTATAACAACATTATTGCCAATTGTAGGGTGTCTTTTTTCCTTTTTCCAGCTTGTTCCACCTAATGTTACACCATGATAAATGGTTACATTTTCACCTATTTCAGCTGTTTCTCCTATTACTACACCCATCCCATGGTCAATAAAAAGACCCTGACCAATAACTGCTCCTGGATGAATCTCAATTCCGGTGAAAAATCTGCCAGTTTGGGATATAATACGTGCAAGAAGCTTTATATTGTTTTTCCAGCACCAATGTGCAACTCGGTGACAGTATAAAATATGAAAGCCAGGATAACAGGTTATTACCTCCAAAGTACTTCTGCACGCTGGATCACGCTCTTTAACTGCCTGTATATCTCGTTTTAATCTATCTAACATAATATTTCCTATATATAAATGGCCGTTAAAAATATAGACTCCTGCATTATATGAAATATGCCGAGTCTATAAGTAATTTATTCCATGCTTACAAAATTTAAATTTTCTACTTTTGTTACTTCAGGAATTTGCTCTTTTAGTATTTTCTCTACAAACATCTGCAATGTAAATTGTGACATAGGACAGCCTGCGCAGGCTCCTGTAAGTCGTACTTTCACATTGCCTGTATCTTCTTCTACATCAACCAGCTCAATATCGCCGCCATCACTTTGCAAACCTGTTCTTATCTCATCTAAAACTGATAATACTTTCTCTTTCATTTATTCCTCCTGACTATGTTCGTGTTTTTCAAGATATTTATCTTTTTGCAAATCTAATCCCTTGCCTGTGGATTTTCGCAAATAATCGTCAATTGCAGATTGAATCGCTTCTTCTGCAAGCATCGAACAATGCATTTTTACTGATGGTAATCCTCCTAATGCTTCTGCAACTGCTTTATTGCTAAGCTGCAAGGCTTCATCAACTGTTTTGCCAATTATCATTTCAGTTGCCATACTGCTGGTTGCAATTGCTGCACCGCAGCCAAAAGTTTTAAATTTAGCATCTACAATTACATTATCTTTAACTTTTATATACATTTTCATTGTGTCGCCGCATACAGGATTTCCTACACTGCCAACCCCATCTGCATCAGGGATTTCGCCAACATTATGCGGATTCATGAAATGTTCTATCACTTTTTCGCTATATTGAGTATTCAAAATATCCTCCAGATATTGATTGATTATATACGTATAATCTATTGTTGTTCTCATAAATATTATTCAACACAATAACCTAGATAATGGTATAGATAGTCTATTTGCAATGTCTATTGCTGAACATACCTTTTGCCTAACATTGATTGCAATACTTGGATTAATGCTGGTGTTAACTTACAGTATTATGAAAACTTCTGTAAAAAGACCAATAATATGTTTAGTATATGGAGTATTGCTTTTTCTAATAATATTCATATAGAACGATTGAGCAGCTTAATTATTCTATATGTTATACCCTGTGTTTGTCAAAAAGAAACTTATTTTAAAATTGATAAATATTAATAAAAAACAGACGACCATATATAGTTACGATGATCGTCTGAGCTCATGAATTTATTTAGAGTGAATACAATTCTTGTGCTGTTAACACTTTGATATTATTTGATTTTAGCGCCTCAATTGCATCATTAATCTTTTCTATTCTAAATATAACTACTGCATCTTGTGATGCCTTTTCTACAAAAGCATACATATATTCTATATTGATTGATTGTGCTGAAAGAACATTTAGGATGTTTGCTAATCCACCTGGTTTATCAGGTACTTGAATTGCTATAACATCAGTCTTTTTTACAGTAAATCCTGCAGATTCTATTGCGTTTTTGGCTTTATCTAAGTCATCTACAATAAGACGAAGTATTCCAAATTCGGAAGTATCTGCTAGAGATAATGCTCTAATATTTACATTAACACTGGTTATTGCGTCAAGAGCTTTTGACAATCTGCCGGATTTATTTTCAAGAAATATCGATAGTTGCTCAACTTTCATGACACTACCTCCTAAAAGATTTAGAAAACATCACATCAACTTGTTTGTAATTTTGCCTTTTTATCAGAGAAATATATCAATAAAGCAAT
Organism: Armatimonadota bacterium; assembly: GCA_033808695.1. Classification (GTDB taxonomy): domain Bacteria; phylum Armatimonadota; class UBA5829; order DTJY01; family DTJY01; genus JAPXND01. The sequence continues at coordinate 8,675 of JAPXND010000028.1, read as the reverse complement.
AATGAATCCTATGGTTGATAATCCGCCAGCGATTATGAATGCCAAATTGTAGCTGCCAGTATTTTTATTAATAGCTGCTCCTGCATATGGACCTGCAACAGCTGCAACACTAAATGCGAAAAATAGTAATGCGTAATTTATACCCATATTTTTCACCCCAAAATTATCTGCGCAAATAGATGGGAATGTACCAAGATATCCACCGAAACATGCACCGATTAGAATGGCTCCAATTATTAGTGATGCTTGTGCTGTCAATAGTGTTGGCATTAAGAACATAACGATTGCTGTGATTAAGAACATTAATGTTAAAGACATAATCCTTCCAATACCATCAGATATAAAACCCCATACAACTCTGCCTGATGCGTTTGCTAAGGCTAATATCATAACAATGGCGCTTGCAAATGCAGCCGCTGCAGGAGAAGTATCTAATGTGGCTATCTGTTTTGCCTGACTTATAACCATAAGTCCTGAAAAGGCTCCGCATGCGTATAGAACGAATAAAATCCAAAATTTTGGCATGGATAACATTTCTGTCCAAAAAACATCTTTTCCTGCTGCAGCTTTAACTGATGCATTAGCTGCAGGTGGATTGTATCCTTCCGGCTTATAATCTGCTGGTGGATTTGACATTACTATAGCTGCAATAGCCATTATAATGAATGATAATATACCAAGCGCCTTGAAAGTAAATGAAACCGCAATTGTTGGATCAGCGTTTGATTTCATAAGATAATTTGCTAATGGAACAATAACAACAGGTCCAAAACCAAGAGCCCCAACTACCAATCCCGATGCAAGTCCCTTTCGGTCGGGGAACCATCTTACTGCAATAGCAACAATAGCGCCATAAGCGGATCCGCTGCCTAAACCTGTCATTACTCCGAATGTAAGATAGAGCAGCCACTTTGAATCAACATATCCGGTAAGGAACAACCCAGGTCCAAACAATAGAGCTCCAATTAAAACTGCAAGCTTTGGGCTTATTCGATCTGTAATTTTGCCAGACAGCAGCATGCCAATTGGCGGCATTGCCACACAAATAGAAAATGCTAATGTCCATTGGGGCATATCTGGTACCATTACCCCATTTTTCATTACCATTAACCCTAATCGTTCAAGCATGGGTGCAGCAAAAATACTTGATGTATATGCAGTTCCCTGACATAGGTTTGCAAGTATCCCAAAAATTAGAATAATCCATCTTTTATAATCTAGTTTCAATGTTTATCTCCTTTTAGATTAATCCTTTGGCCTGTTATCTATAACACGTTTTGCTTTACCTTCACTGCGTTCAATTGTTTTTGGCTCTACAAGCTTTATTGCTGCTGTTAATCCAAGAACATTATGAATTTCATGCTGAATTTTTCTTGTTAGATTTTCAAGCCCTCTAATTTCATCAGAAAGAATACTTCTGTTAACTTCAACCCAAATTTCCAGGTTATCAAGCATACCTTCTCGATTAACAACAATAAGATAATGAGGTTCTGTTTCATCTATTTCTAACAATACGGACTCAATTTGTGATGGGAAAACATTTACGCCTCTTATTATAAGCATATCATCTGTTCTGCCAGTTATTCGCCCCATTCTTACATGAGTTCTGCCACAAGGGCATTCTTCATAATTCAACACCGATAGATCGCGTGTACGATATCTAAGAATTGGTAAAGCCTCTTTTGTAAGTGATGTGAAGACTAGTTCCCCAGGAGTTCCCGGCGGTAATACTTCAAGGGTATTTGGATCTATTATTTCTGGGTAGAATAAATCATCATATACATGCAAACCATTCTGAGCCTCACATTCAGATGCTACACCTGGACCAATTATTTCACTCAATCCGTAGATATCAGTTGTGCGTATATTCAGCTTTTTCTCAATTTCCTTGCGCATATTTGCAGTCCAAGGCTCAGCGCCTAATAACCCATATTTAAGCTTTAAATTGTCTATTGCACCCATTTCAATAGCGGTATCAGCTAAATATAGTGCATATGATGGCGTGCAGGTGAGCATAGTGCTGCCGAAATCCTGCATAACCATAATTTGTCTTTTTGTGTTGCCTCCGGATATTGGAATTACAGTGGCGCCAACTCTCTCAGCTCCGTAATGAATGCCTAATCCGCCTGTAAACATGCCGTATCCGTAAGCATTTTGTATAATGTCGGTTTTTCCTGCTCCTCCGGCGCTAATTGTTCTTGCCATTGATTCTGCCCAAGTTTTGATGTCATTTTCCGTATATCCAACAACTTTTAATTTTCCTGTAGTGCCAGATGATGAATGAATCCTAACAACATCGTCCATGGGTACTGCAAACATCCCAAAAGGATAGCTGTCTCTTAGATCATCCCGGGTGGTGAATGGCAGAAGTTTAATATCGGATATAGATTTTATGTCTTCAGGTTTTATGTTTGCTTCATCAAACTTTGCACGATATAATGGGACATTATTGTAGCAGCGCCTAATTGTTTTTGCTAATCGCTCATTCTGCAAAAGTGTTAATTTTTCGCGAGGCATACATTCTGCTTGTTTGTTCCATATCATACTAAATATGTCATCCTTTCAGATAAATAAATGCAATATTATAGCTGCAAATAAACATTTTATTTGATTAATCTAAGTAAACAAATAATCATAAAATCGTATCATGTTTTTATGCGGTTGGTCAAGAACAATTGCTTGCTATTCAGTTGAAATATGTAGAGAGTGATGATAAAATAATTAAACTGTAATAGGAGTGAATTAAATTGAAAACAAATACCAGAGAACCTGATTTTAATCAATTTTTAAAGGTGCTTAAAAGAGAAGGAAAACCTGATCATCTGCCATTTTATGAGCATATAGCAAGTTCGGGATTTATAACCAGACGCATGGGTATAGATATAGATAAAATTCCGTTTGGTTCTGTTGAATATTGGAAAACATTTGTTGATTTTTGGCTTGGCATGGGTTTTGATTGTGTTCCTATGGAGATACCTTTGAACTGTCCATTACCTGCCGGACATAATGCACTTTCTGAAGGAAGTGAAGCTTATGTTGTGATACGAAACAGGGATGATTATGATAAATACCCTTGGCCTGATGAATCTAACCCTATTGAATTCTGCCACTTTGAGACGGTATCAAAGCTGCTACCTGAAGGAGCTAAGATAGTTGGAGGAGTTTGTGCGGGACCATACGAATGGCTTTCGCAGATGATGGGAGTAATTGGTTTGTCATATGCCATGATTGATGATCCTGAATTGGTTGAAATGGTAGCTATGCGTATTGGCAGTTTGCATCACAGTGCAAACAGACAGCTTGCAACAATGGATTATATAGGTGCACTTAGACAAGGTGATGATCTTGGTTTTAAAACATCAACATTTCTTAGTCCTGATGATCTGCGAAAATACATTTTCCCAACCTATAAGAAGATGGTAAATGAAGCGCATAATGCTGGAAAGCCGTTTATACTCCATTCTTGCGGCAATTTGGCGGATGTTTATGATGATTTGATCAATGATTGTAAAATAGATGCCAAACACTCATTTGAAGACGTTATAATGCCGGTTGTGGAGTTCAAGAAGATTTATGGAGATCGTGTAACACCGCTTGGCGGATTGGATGTTGATATCATTTGCCGCAGCACTGAGGAAGACGTTAGAGAGTATGCCAGAAAGCGCATAGAGGAATGTTTTTATGATGGTTATTGGGCGCTGGGTACCGGCAATTCTCTTACAAACTATATGCCAGTAGATAACTATATTGCAGTTCTTGATGAAGGCATGAAAATAACCATGTAATAGTAAATCCCCGCTTGGCATTCATAATAAAATGAGTGGAGCAGGGGTATATTTATGATTGTCTGCCTTCTATAGCACACAAAAGAACGGCAGCTGCAATACCAAGACGTTTGTCAAGCAAACTCATCTGATCCATACTGAAATCTAAATCCATACGTTGAATAAATGGATTGAATCTTTGCTTGAAGGTTAATACGGGCATAGCTTTAAAGCTTCCATGGTATGTTTGAGGAATCAATCCTCCGCCTATAAGTCTGCGAAGCAATGCCAATGGTAAGGAATCTTCTTGTATAACACCTGTTTCCTGATCAGTGGTATCTAAAAATGCCCATTCATCTTTTATAATTGATGATAAAGCCTTTCGTTTAAGCGAACCGATTTTGCTGCCGTTTTGAGCATCGTATACATCAAACATCGACCAAATATCCATAATAGATCTGGCTTTAATTTTTATCAATTCAATAGTTTTTCCTTCATCGGCGTAGATGGAGATGTCTTCTCTTAATTTAAAAGCCTTCATATTTGCAAACAGAATCAAATCATTTGTTGGAGAATAAATTCTAAAAGTTTCGCCGAATAGTTTTAGAAATTGTTTAACCAGTAAATAGTTATTGTAATCAAAAGGATTTTCGTTCATATGCATCTCCAATTAATGAAAAAGCCTCAAAGCGTATATTGCATGAGGCTTTCAGCATTTTTATATGGTTGTAAAAACTATTCTTCAGATGAATCCTTAGTTTCATCAGCAGCTTCTGTTTCTTCTTCGCTTGCTTCTTCTTCGGCTGCTTCTTCTTCAGTTTCTGTAGGCTCAGTCTGAATACTAGGTTGTCTTACTGAAACAACAATTGTATCCATATCAGGAGCAATTAACTCAACATCTTCAGGTAATTCCAAATCAGATACTAACAGTCTGTCACCTAATTCTAGTGCGGTTACATCAACTGTTATAAAGGGTGGGATATCGGTGGGCAATGCTCTAATATCGATATTATCTACCACCTGCTCCATCATACCGCCGTAAACAATTCCTGCAGCTTCACCAACTACATTTATTGGAATAGATGCGTTTACCTTTTCTTTTAAAGATACCCGATGGAAATCTATATGTATGATTTTACGGCTAACCGGGTTTATTTGGGTTGATTTTATCATAACTGGCAGATCTTCTTTTGGACCATCGCCGATAGTCAGATCAATCAATGATACTCTTCCACCTGGCTGTTTTAATATCTCAGCAAAATCGGCGCCTTTTACCATAATTGATTTAGATTCACCTTTGCCATATACTGTAGCAGGCAAGTTGCCCTGAGCTCTTAGTTTTTTTGTAGTGCTTTTTCTGAGATCTAATCTCTCAATAGCTGATAATGATGATCTTCTCAAAGTGAACATCCTTTCCTTCATGGGATGATAATAATATATATTATATCTTATTTAGCAATAATAGTAAAATTGAATTAAAACAATTTTATTTATATGTTAAAACCCAAAGAATTATTTATATTTAGCAACTTTATATTTATGCTTTTAAATTTGCAAAAATACATCTATATTATTTGTGTAATGTATTTTAGATTTATTTGCAATTCCGTTATCATATTTGGCGCCGCGTGCATTGTCGTAATATAATGGATTCAATATCAAATACTCTATCTCATTGGGATTTGCATCATACCGATATTTGCTTGCTAAAGGACTTATGAATCTGAAACAATTCTTAGCCATATACACCTGATAGAATTCATCATATGAAAAACAGGAAATTCCATTACAAATTAAAGGGCTGGTCATCTCTCTTTCAATATGTTTTATATTTGGTGTTATGCCTTCAGAATATATTTTTCTTACTTCAAATATATTTAATATGCTTCCAGATTCAGAGAAGAAGTATGTATTGTGAGAAGGATCAACAGTTAACCATTTGCCATATTCCTGCGAATGGACCATTGTAATTACATGGTTATCACCATCGAAATCTGCAGGCAAACAGAATAATATGCGGGATTTAAATCCTGCTGAAAGATATACTTCATTTAATATCATTGCTTTTGTCCAGCAGTTTAATGGACAAGGATTATTTAGAATACTTAAGGCATCATGATTAACAGGATAATTTGCTCCACCGTCATAAGGGATAGCTTCATATATCCATTTTAGCAAATGCAATATAGATTCAATTTCTGTCATCTCTTTGATTCTATCGTCTATATTGAATGATTCATTCAGCAAAACTAATTGCGAATCGGTTTTATTCATATATGAATATGCAGGATATATTTTGCTATCTTCTCCTTTGTTGAATTCATTGAATTGTTTAAGCAAATCTATATATGTTTTTATCTTATCTCTTATATCCATTATCTCTAAGTATTACTTTTTTTTGTGTTTATAAAAATTGGTTAAAAGAAATATCCCTATTGCAATTGCAGCAGTGTATCCAATAATCGCCAGAATTGGTATATCAAATATCTGTGGATTCATATCTACAGCAGCAATTTGACTGGAACCAATAATCAGCGCTGCACAGATAATGCCAAGAATGAGTTTATCAACCATTTCATCGAGTCTGTCTGCCGGTTCTTCTGACCCAAGAAGTTCAAGATTTATTTTTGTCTGTCCTTTTAAGGTCATTTTTGCAAGATCTGACACATGTGCAGGTATATCTAATGCTTTTTGTGACGAATAGTAAATAGTTTTTGCTGCAGACGTCAACTCTTTTTTCAAGTCGAAATTGTCAATGAATCTTTTGGATATATGGGTGGACAAAATGTCTGCAAAGCTTACATCGGGGCTGCATATACGTAAAACTCCTTGAAGAGTTATTATTCCCCTTGCAAGCAGACTCATACCAGGTGAAGCGCCTATATTATGGGTTTTTGAAAGATCCATTATTTCCTGTAATAGTTCTCCAACATTTAAATTGCCGGGGTCTGCATTTGCATACTTTACCAGCATATCATCAATATCTGCATTTAATTTTGTATGGTTAATTCTTTCTTTTGGAACTCCTAGATTGAGTATAGAGTTTTTAAGCTCCAGAATGTCATTATTAAGCATAGATTGTATAAGCTTCTTAAGAATATCTCTGTCAGCTTTTGATAATTTGCCTACCATACCAAGGTCAATCCATACAATTTTCCCATTTCTAATGCGTATATTGCCCGGATGAGGGTCTGCTTGGAAGAAGCCGTCTTCTAAAACCTGTTTGGCATAGTTATCGGCAAGATTCATTCCTATTTTATTCATATCAATTCCAAGCTCAGTAAGTTTATCAATTTCATCTATCTGGTTGCCATCAACATATTCCATTACCAGAATTCTTGATGTAGTAATAGACAATTCCGGATGTACGCAGTCTATATATTCTATTCCATCATTTAATCTGTAGAATTCTTTCATGTTATTGGCTTCCATAAGAAAATCCATTTCCTGAATTGCAACCGCCCACATTTCATCTATCAACATTCTGAAATCTATGTTATCAGGAGTAATACCAATTGATTCGCCAAAACCAACTGCTCTTTTAAGCAGCGATACATCTTTTGCCATTATTTCATATATGCCAGGACGTTGAACCTTTAATACAACTTTTTTCCCATTTTTCAATACAGCGCCATGCACCTGTGCAATAGATGCTGATCCTAATGGTTCTTTATCTATTGTTGTAAATATATGGTCTAACGGCAGGTTATACTCAGATTCAATTACCTGAATTATTTCATCGTAAGTTAAAGGCTTAACATCAGAGCGAAGTTTTTTTAATTCATCACAGTATTTCTGTGGGAGCATGTCAGGCCGCATAGACATAATCTGACCCATTTTAACAAAAGTGGGGCCTAAATCTTCCAGCACAAGCTTCAGTTTCTCCGGTGTAAGTCCATGGATTACATCATGTTTCCTTAAGGCTTCAATCATAGCTTTGAGTCGAGAAGGGGACTCATCTTTTATGTTTTCTATTTGAGACATTTTAATTTCCTACTGAATAAATCTTATGCATATTATACCTGTTTTAAGAAAAACAACTCAAATTATGTATATGGTTGATATTTCAGCATTTTTAGGCGTATAAATTTAAAATGGCGATGGTTATTATGAACCATCGCCTTTTAGCTGTATCAGATTTACTTGTCTCTTTGTGCGTAGGAACCTTTTTCCTCAATTGCTGCCTGAGCCGCTGCCAGTCTCGCAACTGGAATTCGCTTAGGTGAGCAGGATACATATGTAAGGCCTAGTTTATGGCAGAACTTAACACTGTCAGGGTCTCCGCCATGCTCGCCGCAGATTCCAAGCTTTATGCCAGGATTAACAGCCTTTGCGTCATCAACACAGATCTCCATCAATCTTCCGATACCTTTTCGGTCAATTGTTGCGGTTGGATCGGCTTTGAATATCTGTTTGTCAATATAAACAGGAAGGAATTCGCCTGCATCGTCTCTGGAAATACCATAACCCATTTGGGTAAGGTCATTTGTTCCAAAGCTGAAGAACTGGGCTTCCTTAGCTATTTCGTCTGCAGTAACAGCAGCTCTTGGGATTTCGATCATTGTTCCGATCATGTAATCTACTTCTACCCCTTCGGCTGCCATTGTTTGTTTTGCAACTTCTATCATCTGCTCCTTGAGATATGTAAGCTCATTTACTGTGCTGATTAATGGAATCATAATCTCAGGATGAACATCAAGTCCTGCTTTCTTGAGTTCGCATGCAGCGCCGATAATTGCACCTACCTGCATTTTTACAATGCCTGGAAAGTAAATGCTCAATCGGCAGCCGCGAAGTCCAAGCATTGGGTTGGCTTCGTGCATATGCTGTACTTTGGACAATAGGAATTCTTTATCCTTAAGTGCAGGATCGTTAGGATTCTTGCATCGCATTTCAGTTACTTCTACTAAT
>JAPXND010000027.1:18823-21636 GCA_033808695.1 Armatimonadota bacterium | reverse complement strand
CTATTGTATAATGCAATAATCAACATATAGAAAAGAACTTAGATATGAACTAATATAAAAACAGCCAATTAATGTAATAATCGGCTGTAAAGATCTATAATGGATATAATTTAATATGGAATCAATCCAACTCTGTATCTTTTATTGCGTGGTCTACTATTTTGAGGAACTCAGCATTCGTTTTTGTGTGTTTCAATCTATCTATCAGCAACTCGGTGGATTCAACCGTATCCAGCGCCGACAATGAACGATGGAGCTTCCAAACTCTGCTTAGTGTCTCGGCGGAATAAAGCAGTTCATCATGACGTGTTCCCGATCTCTTACTGTCTATAGCAGGATACAATCGCCTTTCCGCAAGTCCCCTATCCAAAACCAGTTCTGTGTTGCCGGTAGCCTTAAACTCTTCAAATATTGCATCATCCATACGGCTTCCGGTTTCTACTAATGCTGTTGCTAATACAGTAAGACTCCCGCCTTCCTCTATGTTTCTGGCTGCACCGAAAAAGCGTTTTGGTCTGTATAATGCCGATGGGTCCAACCCGCCGGATAGTGTTCTGCCGCTTGGATTCACTGTCAGGTTTGATGCACGCGCCAATCTGGTAAGGCTGTCCAACAGAACTATTACATCCTTTCCAGATTCAACAAGCCGTTTTGCCTTCTCCAATACCATATCGGAGACCCTCATATGGTTTTCCGGCAATTCATCAAAGGTGGAGCTTACCACCTCACCCTTTACTGATCGGCGGATATCTGTTACTTCTTCAGGACGTTCATCTATCAGCAATACCATTAATACCATATCAGGATGGTTAGTGGAAATGCTGTTTGCAATTGTTTTTAGCAGCGTTGTTTTACCAACTTTTGGCGGAGCAACTATCATACCGCGCTGACCTTTGCCTATAGGAGCTATTAAATCAATAAATCGCGCAGATATGTTATCAGGGGTAGTTTCAAGTATTATGCGCTCATCAGGATAAATAGGAGTAAGATCATCAAAATGAGTCCGTTTTCTTGCAACCTCAGGATCCGATCCATTTACTGCCTCTACTCTAAGCAATCCAAAATACTTTTCACTGTCCTTAGGTGGTCTTATCTGTCCCGATACTGTATCACCTGTTCTCAATCCAAACCTTTTTATCTGTGATTGGGAAACATAAATATCTTCAGAATCTGGAGAGAAATTCTTGTTCTTTCGTAAAAACCCCCACCCGTCCTGAAGTATCTCCAAGCAGCCTTCACCAAAAATAAATCCGCTTTGTTCTGTTTGAGTCTGAAGTATTTTGGAAACTATTTCTTGTTTAGATAGTTCTTTGCTATCTATTCCAAGTTTCTCTGCTATCTCTTGTACTTCTTCAGCATTTTTAGTATCTAAATCCGCTAAATCAAGTCCTTCCATGAAGGTTACACCCCTTAAAAATATTATTCATTTATTATTCCTATATAAGGCAAATTTCTATATAATCCGGCATAATCCATTCCATAACCAACAACAAATATATCAGGGATATCAAATCCAAGATAATCAATGGCAATAGGCACTTTTCTTCGGCTTTCTTTATTCAATAATGCACAAATTTTTACCGATTTTGCACCTGATTTAATGAAGTGATTTATAATATCACTTTTATGCAGAGAGTATCCGGTATCAATTATATCTTCAACAATCAATATGTGTTTTTCTAATACATCTGTTTTCAATCCAAGTTTAAATTCAACATTTTCGCTTGAAATGGTTGAGCTGCCATAACTTGCAACAGATATAAAATCTATCTCTATGGGTATGGAGATACATCTAGTGAGATCTGCAAGAAAGATGAATGAACCGTTTAGTATTCCTATAACTAATAGCTTAGAATTCACATAATCGCTGCTAATTTTATATGCCAACTGCGAAACACGTTCAGCTATTTCTTTTTCTGAGAAAACTACTTCTATATTGTTGCTAAACATTTATTCCCATTCAATTGTTGCTGGAGGTTTAGAGCTTACGTCATACAATACTCGATTTATACCTTGAACTTCATTTATGATTCTGCTGCTGATGCGCTCTATAAGCTCATAAGGTAATTTTGCCCAATCTGCTGTCATAGCATCCTCACTGTTAACCACCCTTAGTATTACAGGATGAGCATATGTGCGCTGGTCACCCATCATTCCCACACTTCTTATTGGCAGAAGTATTGCAAACGATTGCCACAGCTTTTTGTATAAACCTGCAGCCTTAATCTCTTCTTGCACGATAGAATCTGCTTCTCGCAATATGTTAAGCCGTTCCTTTGTAACCTCACCTGCAACTCTAACTGCAAGTCCCGGACCCGGAAACGGTTGTCTCCATGTTATATCATCAGAAAACCCTAACTCTTTGCATACAAGCCTAACTTCATCCTTAAACAGCTGCCTGAGTGGTTCAACAAGCTTAAATGACATATCCTTTGGAAGTCCGCCAACGTTGTGATGGGATTTTATAGTTGCTGCAGTGCCTGTTCCGCTTTCAATTACATCGGGATAAATTGTGCCTTGAGCAAGAAAATCCACCTTTCCAAGCTTGACTGACTCTTCCTCAAACACCCTTATAAACTCTTCACCAATAATTTTTCTTTTCTGCTCAGGATCTGTAATTCCTGCAAGCCTGTCTAAAAAACGTTTTTCAGCATCAATATATACAAGATTTATATGAAAAGTATCTCTAAATGTTTTTTGCACCATTTCCGGTTCGTTTTTTCTCATAAGACCATTGTTAACAAAAATGCATGTTAACTGATCTCCAATTGCTTTATGAATAAGGGCTGCAACAGTTGCCGAATCTACTCCCC
>JAPXND010000027.1:0-18813 GCA_033808695.1 Armatimonadota bacterium | reverse complement strand
ACTCTTCCATTGCCAACTTGTTTTTTAATATTTTTAACTGTATTATCTATAAATGAACTCATTGTCCAATTGCCGGAGCAGCTGCATATTTTAAACAAGAAATTATCAATAATCTTTTCACCATTCTGTGTATGGGCAACCTCAGGATGGAACTGTATTGCATACAGCTTCCTATCATTGTTAGACATTGCTGCTATTGCATTATTTGCTGTTGTTGCAGAGATATGAAAACCAGGTGGAACTGCTTTTACAGTAACGCCATAACTCATCCATCCAATTATGGCGGATTCCATTTCATTAAAAAGATTACTATCAGGCATCAAGCTGATTTCTGCTTTGCCATGTTCTTTTTTGCCTTCTGGAACAACCCCTCCCCCAAGCACAAAAGCCATGAGCTGCATACCATAGTCTATACCTAATACTGGAACACCAAGCTCAAATATTTTTGGAACTATTTGTAATGCAGATTGTTCATATAGGTTAGATGGTCCGCCGGATAGAATAATTCCTGCGGAATTAATTTCTTTAAGCTTGTCAATTGATGTAGTATTAGGAAGTATTTCACAATATACGTTACACTCACGTATCCGTCGTGCTATGAGCTGACTATATTGTGCACCAAAGTCGATTACGATAATGGTTTCCTGGATTTGATTATCCAATTCATTCACCATATTTGATTATTTTTATGATATTTTTAAATTCAACAAACTATAAAAATTACAATTATTGAATCATAAAATTCAAATTAATTGAAGAGCCGGGATTTGTAGTATTTGTGGATTCTGCAACTTTTCTGTGGCAGTCAACTTTTATTGTTGACATGTCTATCTCAAAACATTATAAACATTCAAATTCATTCAATAGTGATTTTATCAAATGCATATTTAAATGTCAAATATTTTTTTAAAAAATATGGGATGGATTTTTATGTCCACCCCATATAGTTATTTTAATACATTCCAGGCATTCCGCCGCCCATTCCGCCCATGCCTCCACCCATTCCGGGTGCTGCTGGCATTGGTTTTTCTGGCTCAGGAATATCCGCAACTGCTGCTTCTGTAGTCAACAATAATGATGCGATACTTGCTGCATTCTCAACTGCGCTTCTGCATACCTTTGTTGGATCTACAATTCCTGCAGCTAACATATCTTCATACTGGCCGTTGACTGCGTTATAGCCAATTCCCTTATCCAGAGTTTTTATCTTCTCAACTACTATAGAACCTTCCACTCCAGCATTAATTGCAATCTGTTTTGTTGGTTCTTCAAGAGCTTTTTTAACTATGTTTACACCAATTATCTCTTCTGGCAGCCCTTCAATTGAATCCAGCTTTGGAATTACATTTATCAGGGTTACACCGCCGCCAGGAACAATTCCTTCTTCAACTGCAGCTCTTGTTGCCGAAAGAGCGTCTTCAATCCTCATCTTCTTGTCTTTCAGCTCAGTCTCTGTCGCTGCACCAACCTGAATAACCGCAACACCGCCAGACAACTTTGCAAGCCGCTCCTGCAGTTTTTCACGGTCATAGTCGGAATCGGTTGTCTCTATTGCAGATTTAATCTGTGTTATACGTCCATTTATAGCCTGTTCGCTTCCGCGTCCTTCTATAATGGTTGTATTTTCTTTAGTTACAATAACTTTCTTAGCCTGACCAAGCATAGGAAGATCTGCATTCTCAAGTTTTAAGCCAAGATCCTCAGTTATGAATTTTCCATCTGTCAGAATGGCTATATCTTCCATCATAGCTTTTCTTCTGTCACCAAATCCGGGAGCCTTAACTGCAACTGCATTCACGGTTCCACGAAGCTTGTTTACAACTAATGTTGCAAGCGCTTCACCTTCAATGTCTTCGGCGATAATTAGTATTGGTCTTGCTGTTCTAACAACCTTCTCCAATACTGGAATAAGATCGGCTATTGCGGATATTTTCTTCTCAAATAAAAGAATATACGGCTCATCCAATACAGCCTCCATTCTCTCTGCATCTGTTACCATATATGGCGAAATGTAACCTTTATCAAATTGCATGCCTTCTACAAGTTCAAGTGATGTATCTGTGCCCTTTGATTCCTCAACGGTAATTACGCCATCTTTACCAACCTTTTCCATTGCATCAGCAATCAATTCACCAATTGTGGAATCATTTGCCGAAATAGATGCAACTTCAGTTATTTCTGATGGTTTATCAACAGGTTTGCTCTGTGCCTTAATTCCTTCAACTACAGCCTTAACTGCTTTGTCAATTCCCTTCTTTATTATCATAGGATTTGATCCTGCAGCCACATTCTTTAACCCCTCACGAACAATTGCTTGTGCAAGAACTGTTGCTGTTGTTGTACCATCGCCAGCGATATCGTTAGTTTTAGATGCAACTTCTCTTACAAGCTGTGCACCCATATTTTCAAATCTGTCTTCTACTTCAATCTCTTTTGCAATGGTTACACCGTCATTTACTATGCTGGGTGAACCAAACTTCTTTTCCAAAACAATATTTCTGCCTTTCGGCCCAAGAGTTACTTTTACCGCATCTGCAAGAGTATTAACTCCTCTTTCCAGTGAGCGGCGTGCATCTTCATCATATTTTAGTTGTTTTGCCATTTAATTCCCTTTCTATTATTCAACAATTGCAAGTATATCATCTTGTCTTAAAACAACATACTCATTGCCGCTTACTTTTACTTCTGTTCCGCCATATTTGGCATATATTACTTTATCTCCGACTTTTACATCCATAGATGAAACGGTTCCACTGTCAAGGGTTTTACCTGGTCCAACTGCTATAACTTCTCCCTCCAAGGGACGCTCTTTTGCAGTATCAGGAAGAACTATTCCGCCTGTTGTTACTTCTTCAGCTTCAGTTGGTTTTACAACAATTCGATCTGCTAATGGTTTAAGCAACGTTAATCTACCTCCATACTATTTGAATCAATTAGCACTCGGGATGCTTGAGTGCTAATATATGATACTATAAATCACGCAAAGATAGCAATATGTGTTCAATAAATACTGAAATAATTCGCATCCAAAGATTTAAATTGGGAGATACATATGCATCTCCCAATCATTTTTCATGAATTTCTTATGCAGATTTGATTATTTCAACAAAGTCAGCAACTTTTAAACTGGCGCCGCCAACCAGCGCTCCATCTATGTCAGATTGGTTCAATAATTCTTTGGCATTGCTTGGCTTCACACTTCCACCATATTGAATTCTTATGTTTTCAGCAGAAGCATCACCAAACAATCCCTTTACAGTAGCTCTTATCATTCCGCATACTCTGTTTGCTTCCTGGGTATCGCAGACTTCACCTGTTCCTATTGCCCATACAGGTTCATAAGCAATTATCATATTTGCAGCCTGATTAGCGCTTAAACCTTTTAAGCCTGTCTCTACCTGCTGTTTTATCACTTCATCAGTTTTATTTTCTTTACGCTCCGATATTGTTTCCCCACAGCACATAATCGGCTTCAATCCAGCTTTTATTGATGCGTGGATTTTTTTGTTTACGCTCTCATCCGATTCACCGAAGTGCGCCAATAAACCTGACGTCATATCATCATCTACCTTGCCAAATCTGCCTCTAGTCTCTGAATGACCGATTATAACATATTTGCAGCCTGCATCTATCAGCATACCTGGTGCAACCTGACCTGTCCAGGCGCCTTCTTCTTTCCAAAAAACATCCTGTGCTGCCACACTTATGTTTGTTCCTTGCAGAGTTTCAGCTGCTTTATTTACTGCTACATAAGATGGACACACTAATATATCTACATCTTTTATATTTGCGGTTTCTGTTTTTAAATTATTAACAAAGTCTACTGCTTCGCCAATAGTTTTAAACATTTTCCAGTTTCCTGCAATAATAGGTTTTCTCATCAAATACTCCTCTTATTTATCATTAAGCGCAACAACTCCTGGAAGCTGTTTGCCCTCAAGAAATTCAAGTGATGCTCCGCCGCCGGTTGATACATGCGATACTTTATCACCAAAGCCCATCTGCTCAATAGCCGCAGCAGAATCGCCTCCTCCAACTATAGTAACAGCCTTCGAATCTGCCATTGCCTGAGCAATTGCTCTTGTTCCGCCTGCAAACTGCTCAATCTCAAATACACCCATAGGTCCGTTCCAAACTACTGTGCCAGCATCTAATATGTATTTGCGATACAATTCTCTGGTAGCCGTACCTATATCTAATCCCATCATGTCAGCCGGTATGCTGTCTGTGGATACTGCTTTGGTCTGTGCATCTGCCGAAAGCTCTGTTGCTGAAATAACATCTACCGGAAGCTCAAACTTTATACCTTTCGCTGCAGCTTTTGACATCAATTCTTTTGTAAGTTCAAGGTTGGATTCATCAAGCAATGACTTACCGATTTCATAACCTTTAGCTTTAAGAAAAGTAAATGCCATTCCGCCGCCAATAAGCAAAACATCTACTTTATCAATTAGGTTAGTAATAACTGGGATTTTATCTTTTATTTTTGCTCCGCCAAGTATTGCTACATATGGCCTATCGGGAACAGTTACGGCTTTTCCTAAATAGTCTATCTCTTTCTGCATTAAGAATCCTGCAACAGATACTGGAATAAAATGAGCTACTCCTTCGGTTGATGCATGTGCCCTGTGTGCGGTGCCAAATGCATCATTTACATATATCTCTGCAAGAGATGCAAGCTTTTTCGCAAATTCCTGATCATTTGCTTCTTCCTCTTTGTAAAATCTTATGTTTTCAAGAAGAATTATATCTCCAGACTTCATGTTTTCTACTGCTGATTCAACGTCCGCACCAATGCTGTCATTCAATTTCTTAACAGGCATACCTATTAGTTCCTGCAGCCTTTTAGCAACCGGATCCAATCTGAGATTTTCAGTAACTCCTTTTGGGCGTCCAAGATGCGATACAAGTATGGTTTTAGCGCCATTCTTCTGAAGCTCCATTATGGTAGGAATAGCAGCTTTAATACGTGTATCATCTGTTATTATGCTGGAATCATTTTTATCCAGCGGCACATTGAAATCTACTCTAACAAGAACTCTTTTGCCTTTTACTTCAATATCGCTAACCGATTTCTTATTCATTTTCATCTCCTTATTTTAAAAAAAGAGTCAGGTAAAAACCACGAATTTACGCAGATTTACCTGACCCTCATTTATTAAAGAACTCTAACTAATGTTAGTTTGGATTAGAGACCCTTTTTCACCATGTAATCAATCAGGTCAGCTACACGGGTTGAGTATCCCCATTCATTGTCATACCATGCAAGCACTTTGGCTGTTGTATCACCAAGCATCATTGTGGAAAGTCCATCAACTATCGATGAGCGTGCATCACCCTTGAAGTCTACTGATACAAGTGGTTCTGTGCATACACCAAGTATACCTTTTAACTTGCAATTTGCTGCTTCAGTCAGCTTTGCATTAATTTCTTCAACTGTTGTTGCTTTTTCAAGGTTCATTACCAAGTCAACCAACGATACTGTGCTTGTAGGAACTCTTAGTGCTAAACCATGCATCTTACCTTTTAGCTCTGGTATAACAAGTGCAATTGCTTTTGCAGCTCCTGTGGTTGTGGGAATAATGTTCATTGCTGCTGCTCTTGCTCTACGAAGATCTTTATGCGCCTGATCTTGGATCTTTTGATCATTTGTATATGCATGAACTGTTGTCATGAACCCCTGTTTAATTCCAAAGTTGTCTTGAATAACCCTTGCAACAGGAGCTAAACAGTTAGTGGTGCATGATGCATTTGATATTATATTATGGTTTTTGGGATCATATATATCTTCATTTACACCAAGAACTATTGTTACATCTTCATTCTTTGCTGGCGCACTAATAATTACCTTTTTCACACTGCCTTTTATGTGTGATTTTGCTTTAAGTGCATCTGTAAATAATCCGGTTGATTCAATAACTACATCTACTTTATTTTCTTCCCATGGTATGTTTGCAGGATCTTTTTCAGCATATACATCAACTTTTTTACCGTTGATTACTATTGCCTTATCTTCTGCTTTTACTTCACCATCAAAAATTCCATAGTTTGAATCATACTTGAATAAACTTGCATTTGTTTTTGGATCTACTAAGTCGTTCAATGAAACAACTTCGATCTCATTTGGATATTTTTCCAAAATGGCTCGAAGAGTGAGACGTCCAATACGTCCAAAACCATTAATTCCTACTTTTACTGCCACTAGCTATACCTCCTATTGATTGTGCTTTTTATAAAAGCGGTTTAAGTTATATCACTTTCAATGGATAACTTTAGAAACATTTTAATTTTATTCATGTATCCATATATATTTTATCGTAGTGCATCAAATTGAGTCAAGTTTTTTAAGCTTATCGTGAAATAAAAGACTTATCATATATAAGCCTGAATATTGTTTGCGCCAGTTTCTCATGATCATGCCTTACCACATTTGTTTGACTTATTAAATCAGCTGTTATAGGTATGCATCCAAGCTCTTTTACTCTATCTGCATCTGGTTTTACTAATTCAGCGCCAATTTTATTATACTTCTCACGTAAATCATCCGATGGTATACCATCATTCATCAAAACATATTCAACTATGTTTTTACCGCTGTGGTTTAACAAGGCTTTAACATGATCCGATGCAAGAAACAGATCTGTTTCACCAGGCTGTGTCATAACATTACATACATATATTTTTATTGCATTTGAATAATAAATTGTATTGGAAATCTCTTCTATTACTAAATTAGGAAGAATACTGGTGTATAGGCTTCCGGGTCCCATCACAATTGCATCCGCCTCCTTAATTGCATCAAGAGCATCCTGCAGAGGCTTCACATTATCAGGAATAAGTGAAATGCGCTTTATTATTCTGGGGTCTTTTACTATGTTAGATTCACCTATAACAAATTCACCATCTTCCATCTCACCTTTTAATCTTACCTTCTCTATCGTAGATGGAAACACATTGCCTCTAATTGACAATACCTTGCTTGTTTCTTTTATGGCTTTTTCAAATTCGCCGGTTATCCCTGTCATTGCAGCAATGAATAAATTTCCAAAAGAATGACCTTCTAATCCTACATCAGCACTTTCAAAACGGTATTGAAATAATTCCGTCATCAGTGTTTCTTCACTTGCTAATGCAACAACACAGTTTCTTATATCTCCCGGTGGAAGTATTCCTAGTTGTTTGATTAATTTCCCAGAACTTCCACCATCATCGGTAACGGTAACAATAGCTGACAGGTTGCTTGTAAAATGCTTTAAGCCTCTCAGCAACATCGAAAGTCCAGTACCACCGCCAATTACTACTACTTTATATCCTTGTTCCAAATATCTATGCTGATATATCACTTCAGCAAGCCTATACTTATCTGTTGGACTAACTACACTGGTTATAGAATCAATTACCTGCCTAAAACTTACAAATATCAACACCAATCCAATAATGATGGATGCAATTGAAACCGGCAGATAAACCTTTAGTTTTGCTATATTTACCTTGCCGTCACTCTTAATAGCTACAAACCTGGCAAAATTATCTAAATAATCTATTACTGCAACATTCCACAACAGGGTAACACCCACAATTAAAAGCAATAATCCAATAGGCGTTAGTAAAAGCCAGCGCTTTACCTTCATGCCAGGGTATAGCCATTTTAACGAATTCTTAATTCTATTATTCATAGTTATCAGTATCTCCGATAATATCAGCGTTTGCCAACATCACGATGTTCAATCAGTGTTCTGTAATTTTTTGCTCTGAAAAAAGAACCAAGCTCATTAGCTATTGTTACAGATCTATGTCGACCGCCGGTACATCCTATTGCAACATTCAAATATGCCTTACCCTCATTTTGGTAGTGCGGTAGTGTAAAATCTATCAGGCTGTGAAGTCGTTTTATAAACTCAGCAGTGCGTTCATCATTCATCACATATTCCTGCACCTGCTGATCTCTTCCGTCATATGGACGCAGTTCGGGTATATAATAAGGGTTTATAAGGAATCTTACATCAAAAACTATATCAGCATCTACAGGAATACCATACTTAAACCCAAATGAAGTTACCGTTACTATCATTCCTGCAGATACGGTATCCGATCCAAAATAAGATACTATTTTCCCTTTCAATCTGCCTGGATCTAAATTTGTGGTATCGATAACTTTATCTGCTATCTCCTTAAGGAACTTCAATTCTTCACGCTCAGCCGCAATACTGTTTATAATTCCGTTATAAGCATCAAAGAGCGGATGTCTGCGTCTTGTTTCCTTGAATCTTTGTATAAGCACCTCATCAGATGCATCAATGAATAATATTTTCACCTTCTCATAAAGTGATCTCAGTTCATCGATTGTCTCGGGCAGCTCATCAAAAAGCTTTCCTAAACGCACATCTACTACTGCAGCAATATTTTCTTTTTCATCATCGGAGTTCCTGCATAGCTCACCCAAGTTGGCAAGCAGTGAAGGGGGAATATTGTCAACACAATAGTATCCCATATCCTCAAATGATCGTATTGCAAGAGCCTTTCCGGCGCCAGACATTCCTGTAACAATTACAAGTTGCATTTAATTAATCCTTTTTGTTAATTCCAAATAGCTGGTAAGCTATACTGCTTATGATGCTCATAACAACTGAACCAAACAGCGCTGCCCAGAAATTTTTCACTTCTAATCCAACACCGAGTTCACCTACAAGCCAGAACATGAGAGCATTTACAATAAGTGTAAACAATCCAAGAGTTAAGCAATTCAATGGCAATGTAAAAGCTAAAAGTATAGGGCGGATTAATGCATTCACTACAGCCATGAGTGCAACTACAATAAATGTCGATAATACGCCTGTTAATTTAATCCCTATACCTAACGATTGCGCCAGCAAGGCTGTAAGTCCTAAAGACACTACACCTATAACCCATCTTAGTAATATACCTGTCACTATTCCACCTGTTTTTTTCATAGCGTTGCAAAATCAACTATGAAAATGCTCATAGATGTTTTGCGCTAATACTTTTGATATTCCTGGTGTTGTTATCAATTCATCTATCGATGCTCTTTTTACTCCTGCAGCTGACCCGAATTTTTTAATCAGCGCTTTTCTTTTTTCATTTCCTATACCAGGGATTGCATCCAATATAGATTTCCTGGTGGATTTATCCCTTATTGTTTTGTGATATGTAATCGCATATCTGTGCGCTTCATCTCTTATTCTTTGCAAAAGCCTTAATGCATTAGAATCCCGCTTTAATAATATAGGTTTTTTTAAATGTATAGTATATATTTCCTCAAAGCGCTTTGCTAATGATATCATAGGTATATTATATCCCATTGTTATCATGGACTCAAATGCTGAATTCAATTGTCCAGGTCCGCCGTCTATTACAATTAAATCAGGCAATTCAGCAAATCTTTTATTCCCAGATTTGTGTTCTGCTAATCGCCTTGTTATTACCTCACGCATATTGGCATAATCATCTGGACGACCGCTCATCTTCATTTTAAACCGTCTGTAATTGGATTTTGATGGCATCCCTTTTTTAAAAACAACCATAGAACTAACTGCATCATATCCCTGTATGTTTGAATTATCATACGCTTCAATACGATTAGGAATTCCATCTAATTCAAGTATAGTCATCAGCTCATTCAAATCTTCATCTGCGCTGACATTAGAGCTTATCTGGAGCTGAAAATCGCGCTCATAATTCTCTGCGGCATTATCCATTGCCATCTTCAACAGCTTATATTTATCTCCACGCTTTGGATGAATTATATCCACAGACTTATTATATTTATCACGCATCATATTCTTAATTGCAGACAGCTCAAGCGGTTCATGTGATACCAATATTTCTTTGGGAATTGATGATGCATTCTGATAATGCTGTTTAATAAATTCAGAAATTATCTGCTCATGAGACTCATCAATTATTCCATCCATAATAAAATTATCTCTGCCAATGAGCTTGCCATTCCGTGTGATAAGAAGCAAAACAAATGCCGATTCATTATCGACTATCACAGCAATTATGTCTCTATCAAGCATATCAGAGCTGATAACCGACTGCTTTTCAAGAATAGATTTAATTGCAATTTCCTGGTCTCGAAACTTTGCTGCCTTCTCAAACTCAAGATTTTTAGATGCTTCGTTCATTCTTTTTTCTAACAGGTCTATTAATTCTTCCTGCTGTCCGCTTAAAAAGGAACACATGTTTTTTACAATTTCAGCATATTCAACATCAGATATTCTGCCTGCACATGGCGCCTCACATTGATTGAGATGCAGATTCAAACATGGTTTATCATCACTATCAGCCTGAATCTTTTTATTACAGCTTCTTATCTTGAATATTTTGCGTATAAGCTTAAGACTCTTGCGCATTGCAAGTGCATCAGTATATGGTCCAAAATATCGGTTCTTATCCTGCTTGGATCTTCTTACAACAATAACTCTTGGAAACAATTCAGACATTGTAACACACAAATAAGGATAATGTTTATCATCCCGCAGTCTTATGTTATACTTTGGCTTGTATTTTTTGATTAAGTTGCATTCCAACAGCAGCGCTTCTACTTCATTCTTTGTAAGAATCCAGTCTATATCCGCAACATTCGAAACCATCAAATGCACTTTTGCGGTGTTCCTGCTTCCCTTTTGGAAATACGACCTAACCCTGCTCCTCAAAGATGAAGCCTTGCCAACATATATAACATCTCCCTCTGCATTTTTCATAAGGTAGATGCCAAAATTATCAGGCAGCAGCTTTAATTTAGCTTCAATTTCCGAATTATTACCCTGCATTAGATTTGTTCTTTTCAAATATGTTCTTCAAATACTTTCCTGTATGAGATATTTCAACTTCAGCGACTTCTTCAGGTGTGCCGGTCGCTATAATATTTCCGCCCATATCTCCGCCTTCAGGTCCAAGATCAATTATATAATCCGCTGTCTTTATCACATCAAGATTGTGTTCAATTACCAGCACCGTATTTCCAGTATCCACAAGCTTGTTCAATACATCAAGCAATTTGCGAATATCATCAAAATGTAATCCTGTAGTCGGCTCATCCAATATATACAGTGTCCTGCCGGTACTCCGCTTAGATAATTCTGCTGCAAGCTTTACACGCTGAGCTTCTCCGCCCGATAGTGTTGTAGCCGGTTGTCCCATTTTAATATAATCCAAACCAACATCATGAATTGTCTCTAATCTTCGCGTAATTTTTGGAATATTCTTGAAAAATTCAAGTGCGGTTCCAACAGTCATATCCAATATATCGGATATACTTTTATTTTTATATTTAATCTCTAATGTTTCACGACTATATCTTTTACCCTTACACACTTCACATGGCACATATACGTCAGGCAAAAAATGCATCTCTATTTTAATTATGCCATCACCGCAGCATGCTTCACATCTTCCACCTTTAACATTAAAGCTGAACCTTCCGGGTTTATACCCTCTAACCTTTGCCTCTTGTGTGCTTGCAAATAATTCACGAATGATATCGAATGTACCGGTATAGGTCGCCGGATTTGAACGAGGGGTTCGCCCTATTGGTGATTGATCTATATCAATAACTTTATCAATGTTTTCTATCCCAACTATTTCATCATGTGCGCCCCACACACTATGACTTCCATGAAGCCTATACATCAATCTTGGGTAGAGTGTTTCCTGTATCAGCGTACTTTTGCCAGAACCAGAAACACCTGTTACACATGTAAGCGTTCCCAGTGGAATCCGTGCATTGATTTTCTTTAAGTTATGATGCCTTGCTCCCTTTATTTGAATATACCTACCATTAAAAGGTCTTCTCTTTTTGGGAACTGGTATTGATTGCACCCCTTTAAGATATCTTCCAGTTATAGAATTATCGTTGTTGATGATATCGTCTACGGTTCCTTGAGCAACTACCTCTCCCCCATGCTCACCCGCGCCTGGCCCTATATCTATAATGTGGTCTGCCGACATTATTGTTTCCTCATCATGCTCAACCACAATAATTGTATTGCCCAAATTTCTAAGCTCTTTTAAAGTATTGATTAGCTTTCTGTTATCACGCTGGTGCAGTCCTATACTTGGCTCATCCAGTATATATATTACACCCATTAATCCAGAACCTATTTGTGTTGCAAGACGTATTCTTTGAGCTTCACCTCCTGCAAGTGTAGCAGCTCCTCTATCCAAGGTTAAATATCCAAGCCCTACATTTTGTAAAAAGCCTAATCTGGTAAGTATTTCTTTATTTATCTGACTTGATATTATTTGTTCTCTTTCAGATAGTTTTAGGTTTTCAAATAGTTCAATGGCTTTATCTACAGAAAGCGAACTTACCTGTGAAATGTTTAAATTGTTTATAGTTACGGCTAAAGTTTCAGGTTTTAACCGTTGACCATTGCATGAAGGACAATTGATTGATGACATATATTTCGATGTCTCTTCTTTAATCATTTCGGAGGATGAATCTTTATATCTATTCTCTAGAATCCCCATAATGCCGTTATATGTTGTTTCGAATCTTCTTGTTTGCGAATATCTATTTTTAAATACTACGATAATTTTTTCCTTAATACCGTATAATATTGCATTTCTCTGTGCATCTGTCAGATCTTTCAGCGATGTGCTGGTTGAAAATCCGCATTTCTCCGCAAGCCCTTTCATAATTCCCTTAAAATACTCGCTGGATGTATGCGCAAAAGGAACTATAGCCCCTTCGTCTATACTTAAATTATAATCGGGAATTATTAACGATGGATCGAGTTTTGTATGAACACCAAGACCATAGCATTCCGGGCAAGCGCCATATGGACTGTTGAATGAGAAGTTTCTTGGTGCAAGCTCTTCAAGATTAATTCCACAATCCATACAGGCGAAGTTTTCTGAAAAGTTTATTTCCTTTTCACCAATAACATCAATAATTACAGAACCCTTTCCCATCCTTAAAGATGTTTCAAGTGAATCAGCAAGCCGCTTTTTTATACCGCTCTTAACAACAAGCCTGTCTACAACAACTTCTATCCAATGCTGTTGATAACGGTTCAATTCTATATCATCTGTTACTTCATGAGTTACACCATCTACTCTTACCCTTACATAACCGTCTTTGCGTATTGTTTCAAAAGTCTGCTTATACTCGCCTTTTCTTCCTCTAACAATAGGCGAAAGCACCTGAATTCTGGCGCCTTCATTCATTGCCATTATAGAATCGACCATTTGTTCGACAGTCTGCTGTTTAATAGGTTTGCCGCATTTAGGACAATGAGGATGTCCAATGCGCGAAAACAAAAGTCTTAAATAGTCATATATCTCTGTAACGGTGCCTACTGTTGATCTTGGACTTCGTGAAGTGGATTTTTGGTCTATTGCAACTGCGGGCGATAATCCGGTTATGTAATCCACATCCGGCTTATCCATCTGCCCCAAAAATTGTCTGGCATATGCGCTAAGGGATTCTACATATCTTCGTTGACCTTCTGCATATATGGTATCAAATGCTAAAGATGACTTGCCGGAACCCGACAATCCGGTTATAACAACGAATTTATCGCGAGGGATTTCTACATTGATATTCTTTAAATTATTCTGTTTGGCGCCCTTTATAATTATATCATTTTTCATCTATGTTTATATTACCATTTAATCTTTGTTGTTTCATAAATTTTAACAATATTGGTATTGCAAGTCAATCATTAACATTTTGTAAAATAGTTGTTGAATTTGACACACTCTTTGCAATTAGTTATAATCTAAAATGTTATTTAAAGCAATTTTATGGAATGAGGTGATGGTTGGTGGACGCCGACCCTGGTAATAGTAACATAATGAACTGCCTTTTTTGGGCAGGAGATTTGGAGGTAAATTTCTGTCGCTGATATAGTTCCGCCTCTATCATTCCCCTAACCTTTCCGCAGTTCACATTCTAAATCTTTTTCTATAGTTATTCGAAGCTTCAAATAATTGATACATTACGTTTCTATATCATTTTGTACAATTTTTGTCGTCTGTTGTTTATTCATTCAGATTAATGCGGGGAGGAAACATTATGCAGTTCCTTACAAATATACTTGGACGTACACTTTTTGATAGCATTGGCGACCCTGTAGGTAAAATTACTGATGTTATTGCAAAACCGGATGAACCGCTCCCATATGTGTCTGCTATTGCTGTTTCAGACAAAAATGGCGAACATCTAATTCCCTGGGTTCAAATTCGCGAAGAAGTTGATCGATTTAGTCTTCCTGTTCGCAAAGGCAAGCACACAGAATACATTCCTCATCCAGAAGATATATGGCTTCGTAAACAAGTCCTAGATAGACAGATAGTCGATGTTCAAGACTATAAGCTTGTTAGAGTAAATGATGTAAGATTTGTAGAAACACCCGGAAAAGTATGCCTCTTAGGTGTAGATGCATCCACACGCGGTTTATTGAGAGAGCTTGGTATAGAATGGGTTGCCAACCTGCTGCATTTTTTTACAAGGCAGCCTTTGCCGGAAAAAATTATAATGTGGAATGATGTAGAAACCTTGGAACAATCATCAGGACCAATTAAGCTTAAAATCCCTCTTCAAAAACTTTCTAAACTGCATCCTGCTGATATTGCAGACATAATTGAACAAATGAACCCACTCCAACGTACCGATATCATTGAATCACTTGATATTCAAACTGCTGCTGATGTTCTTCCTGAAGCAAGACCGGATGTGCAGCTTGAGATTATTGGCGATCTTGATCTTGAAACTGCATCAGATATCCTGGAGGAGATGGAGCCTGATGAAGCCGCTGATATTCTTCGTGATCTATCTGATGAACAAAAAGAAGAACTCCTCCTTGAAATGGAACCTGAAGAAGCTGATGATGTACGTGAATTGCTTGATTATGAAGATGAAACTGCAGGTGGACTTATGACGACTGAATACTTTCATATACCAGATAAACTTACAGCAGACGGGGCAATCAAATATATCCGTTCTCTTAAGCCAGATGCAGAGGCTATATTCTACTTATACGTTGTTACTAAAACAGAACGCATTGCAGGTGTATTGTCACTAAGAGATCTAGTTGTTGCTGAACCTGAAACTCCTATAAAAGACATAATGGTTAGAAGAGTAATCCATGTTCATCCTGATGCAAGTATACGTGAAGTAGCAGAGTTATTCCAAAAATACAACCTTCTTGCACTACCTGTTGTAGATTTTGACAATGAGCTGAAGGGTATCATAACTGTAGATGATATGCTTGAAAAAGTACCAGCCCAAACTTGGAAAGGCAGACCTGGCAGAAGACAAACTGCTAACGATTTAAATATAGATCACAAAAAGTCTGCTTAATACAAGGAATAATTTATGAGAAAGTTCTTTATAAAAAATAAGCTCTTGCCCTTTCTTGCCGTTATCGGACCTGGCATTATTGCTGCCAATGCAGATAATGATGCCGGAGGTATAACTACATACAGTCTTGCTGGCGCCAAATTTGGTTATGGATTGTTATGGATACTGATTTTCCTTACCATCAGCCTTGCAATTACCCAAGAAATGGGCGCAAGAATGGGTGCAGTAACCGGTAAGGGCTTAGGCGGGCTTATTCGTGAAAAATTTGGAGCCAAAGCATCTGCCTTTGCAATATTTATTATGTTGATTGCCAATTTAGGAACAACGGTAGCAGAATTTGCTGGAATTCAGGCAAGCTTATCCATTTTCAATGTACCAAGCTATATATCTATACCAATTGCTGCATTTACAGTTTATTATCTTATAGCAAAATTTGATTTCAAACGTGTTCAAAAGGTATTTCTATTCAGCAGCTTATTCTACATTGCTTACATCGTATCGGGAGTGTTTGCAAAGCCAGATTGGGGTTTTGCGGTAAAGAGCTTAGTAGTACCCGCTATTCCTCCATTATCATCTGATATATTCAATGAATATGTTATAATGACAATTGCAATTATCGGTACCACCATCACCCCTTGGGGTCAGTTTTTCATTCAATCATTCACAGTAGACAAAAGACTGGATGAAAAAGATTTGAAATATGCACGCATAGATGTCTTCTTTGGAGCTTTTGTAACTAACTTTATTGCTTTTATTATTATTGTTACCTGTGCAGCCACACTATGGAAAAGCGGTATTACTATCAACCCTACCGA
This sequence comes from Armatimonadota bacterium, assembly GCA_033808695.1. Lineage (GTDB taxonomy): Bacteria > Armatimonadota > UBA5829 > DTJY01 > DTJY01 > JAPXND01. The sequence goes on along the minus strand of JAPXND010000027.1, from coordinate 2,670 downwards.
TGATGCTGCCACCCTCGCAAAAGCGCTTGAACCGTTGTCAGCAATCAATCCAATAATTGGAAGATTATCATCTACAATATTTGCATTCGGCTTATTAAATGCATCGTTATTAGGAGCTGCTATATTGCCGTTAACCAGCTCGTATGCGGCATGTGAAACATTCGGCTGGGAATCTGGAATTGATAAAACAACCAAAGAAGCGCCTATCTTCTATGGATTGTTTGTTTTTTTCATCCTTGTATCAAGCATTATTATAATAATACCCAATATGCCATACATTGCTATAATGTTCTGGGCTCAAATAATAAATGGAATTTTATCCCCAATTATTCTTATTTATGCACTTAAAATCACAAAAGACAAATCCTTTATGAAAGAGCATGCCACATCGGGCGCCTTAAACTCAATAGGAACAATTATTATAGCAATTCTGGTGATGCTTACCATCGCTATGGTAATTACACAAATCATACAATATTTTGGCTGATGTCATTCATGCTGCCAACATCAGCCAATAAACTCATAGAATATGTTATAGAGCAGCTTATTAATAATTTGCCACTACAACCACTTTATCTGCAATGCCTTTAATCTCTATTGTCTCATTATCAGAATCAAACTTCTTCCATTCCTTTCCATTAACGGTTACACTTTTTATAGGCGCCGCTTCAGGATGCCGGAATCGAACTATTATGGATTTCGCAGGTTTCCTATTTGGTAAATCTAACTCTGCAGTTATTTTGTTATTATCAACATCCGAGATAATTTCATATGACAAATCACCAAAATAAGTTGGAGCGTTCTCTACAGCGATTTTCTTACCCTGTTCCAGCCAGGCTCTTGGAGTTGCTTTGCCTATCCATAGCGCATCTCCGATTTCCATCATTAGCATATTTCGGAAGTTTTCCATAAACCAGCCCGCCGACATAGTATCCGGATATGTGCAATCCTCGTAGGAATTAGGTGTCGACCACTCCCAGAATCGACCATCCTTTGCCACTAATCCTGCTTGTGAATTCATCCAGAATCGCAAAAAGTTTGGAACATCATCCTGAAGCAAAAATATGCTTGCATTATGAGATATTTTCGGCATTAATGCATATTGCTTCCAAAACCATGCATCTTCTACAGACATACCTTTTGATTTTCGTTTCTCTTTAAATTTTTCAAGTGAGTCTACATAAGTATTAATAAGCTTTTTTCTTGGACTGTATCGTTTATTATCTGATTCAATTGTCTGTCCCTGTCCTGGCATAGATACTGATGTAGATGCAGACGATTTTATATTGTTCTCCACTGGATTTAGAATACCTTGATCATCCATAAGGCTCAAAGTATCAACTACCCTGTAATCATCAGCATCCATTACTGCATATTGTTCAGCTAAAGGAAGCGAACCCCAAAACATATCTGCATCATGAAACATAGGTGCACCTGTCTCAATTCCAGACAATCCCGCATTATAAGCAATTCTTGGTATGTAATGGTGATACATCATATCGGAACCAAGCTTTACTGGTGCATATATGGCTTCTTTTTCAACAACTTTTTGTACATCTTTTCTGAAATCTTTCGCCTCTTTAAGATATTTCTTTCCAGCTTCTTTATCAAAATCCATCAATGCCTCTGCAAACCTGTAAAGCCCCTGTACAGATAGTGCATTATCACAATAAAACCAGCGTCTGTCACTTGCTGGAAGTGAATAATCGCCAATCATCTGCGGTGGAAGCAGCCCAACAACAAACAAATCTTTTCTGTTTGGAATATCCTTCATATATGATTTTCTTTCACGAATAATCCAGTCTGCAGCTTTTTCCAACCTGGCACGATTTTGTTGGAAATAGTCCCTGTCACCGGTTAAAAAATATCGTTCTGCTATTGCAAACATAATCCTGCCAGTAGATGCATGCGTCCCTTCATGACTGAATCCTACATCGAATTTCATGCTCTTCGCCCATTCTAAGGCGCCATCTCCATTAATATAGTCTCCATCTGGTTTTATACCCGGAGATTGAAGGAAATAGTCATATACACTTACCGTGTATTCGTGAAGCCCAAGAAACTCCATGGTCCTTACAACACGTCCAACTTCATGTCCTAAATTTCCCCAGCAGTGATTCCCTCTCAGCTGGTCTGTTGCTGTTCTCCATAAATCATTCCATCGTTCATCCGGCACACTAACATGTACAACTGGATCATTCACCTTGGGATATGGCGGCACCTCGATATTATCCGGACACTGCCAAAATCGGACATTCCTCATCAATTCATCCCACGATTCTACCTCTTTGTGCTCACGTGTTAACTGCCTAAAACTCTTAACATTCTTTTTAGATATCTCACCTATAAACTGCTTCGCGGTCTTTCCGCTCCGGGCTTTTGTTATATATACACCATGACTCGGAATCAATATGGGACCTTTATTCAAATCAGTAATCCTGAAAGTAAATCCAGACTTTCCTGTTTTGATGGTGATTCTGCTGTCAAACCCTGGAATACCCTCAGATGCATAAAGCACAGACATAGAGATTCCGCGTCTTATGCCATTTTTATATCTTGATGTCCATTTGTTTTTCCCGGTTACAACTGTTCCATCCTTATCCAATGGTTCAATCGATTGTATCTTTGAAACAAAAGTCTCCGCTTTTCCATCAAAACTTTTCTGCTCTT
>JAPXND010000026.1:0-12179 GCA_033808695.1 Armatimonadota bacterium | reverse complement strand
ATTCCAAACCATGCAGAGGTTGCTAATGCGGTGGGTGCAGTTGCAGGCAGAATAGCGCTTAAGAGTAAGGCATCGGTTTCATTATCAAGCGACGGGGACTTTACAGTTCACACGCAGTTGGATCGCAAAGCTTTTATGGATATGGATGAAGCGATTGAGTATGCAAAATCGCAGGTGAAGAATGTTCTTGAGACAAGAGTTAATGATGATTATGCAGGTTTGAAGTTTAGATACGATATTCATGAAAAACGCAGTGATGCAGAGAGCAGTGACGGCAATGTATTTATAGAAAGCGCAATATTCGGAACAGCGGTATGTACATCGATATCATCCAAGGTGCGGAAGTCTTAAATATTGATTGCCAGATATATATAAGATAGTTCAAACAGCATATTACAAAGTTGACATAAGCAGTTAAATCTGTTAATCTATAAAAGTAAACCCGGGCCATATCGGCTGTGCAAGCGGCGGGTAGGTTGCGGCAGTATTTTTCATGCATGTGCAATTTCTTCATACATGCATTGTTTCTATTGCCTCAAATTTATTCCCAATAAATCTTAACACATCCGTATGAGCATAATAACTAAGACACGAACAGGAGGTTCGTATCCCAATGACTTTGCAAAAAGAAGATAAGTCCACCATCATAGGCGATTTTAAAACACATGAAGGTGATACAGGCTCAGCTGAGGTGCAAATTGCACTTTTAACAGCAAGGATAAATCTACTTACAGAACATCTGAAGCAGCATAAAAAAGATCACCATTCAAGGCGCGGACTCCTCATGATGGTAGGACAACGGCGCAGACTGTTGAACTACCTCAGCAAAAAAGATATAGAAAGATATAGATCTGTCATCAGTCGGCTTGGACTGAGGAGATAGGGGAAACCGTAAAAAATATGATAAAACAAGTAGAGTTGGACTTGGACGGCCGTATAGTTCAAATAGAAACAGGTAGGGTCGCCAAACAGGCCGACGGAGCTGTATTAGTAACTATGGGTGATACCGTAGTGCTTGGAACAGCAACAATGAGCAAAGAAGCCAGGGAAGGAATAGATTTCTTTCCATTGGTTTGTGATTATGAAGAAAGAAAATATGCTGTTGGCAAAATCCCTGGGGGCTTTGTAAAGCGCGGAGGAAGACCTTCCGACAGGGCAGTGCTGATTTCACGCCTTATTGACAGACCATTGAGACCAATGTTTCCGAGTGGTATGCGCAATGAAGTTCAGGTTATAACTATGCCAATGTCAGTAGAGCTTGAAAATCCGCCGGATATTCTTGCCATGCTGGCAGCATCTGCAGCATTAAGCATATCAAGAATTCCATTTGATGGACCAATAGGTGCAGTGAGAATTTGCCGTATTGACGGCAATTTTGTAATAAATCCATCTTGGGATCAGATACATGCAAGTGATATAAATGTTGTAGTTGCAGGAACAAAAGATACTATAACAACCTTAGATGTAGAAGCAGATCAGGTAGATGAATCTGTAATTCTTGATGCTGCAGCATTTGGTCAGAAATATATAATAAAACTGATTGAGCTGCAGGAAAAATTAGTGGCAGAAGCCGGAGTTCCAAAAGCAGATGTAACCATGCATGAAGTATCCGCTGAATTGCTTGACATTATTCGAGATAAAGCATCGGTTGATATAAGTGAAGCAATACAACAACCGGATAAAGCAGCATGTGAAGACAGCATAACTCTCCTAAAGCAGGAAATAGTGGAGCAAATATCCCCTGATTTTCCTGATCAAGAAGAAGAGCTTGGTGAAGCCGTTGAATGTGTGGTAAAAGAGGAGATCAGAAAACTTATCCTTGAAAAAGGCATAAGACCTGATGGACGCAAGCCTGGTGAGATACGGCAGATTACCTGTGAAGTAGGACTGCTTCCCAGAGTTCATGGTTCTGGATTGTTTACCAGAGGGCAGACTCAGGTAATGAGCTGCTTAACGCTGGGCTCACTAGATGATGCTCAGATTGTTGATACGCTTGAAGAAGATACAGTAAAGCGTTATATGCATTATTATAATTTTCCGCCATATAGTGTTGGTGAGGCAAGACCTTTAAGAAGTCCTGGCCGCAGAGAAATTGGACATGGCGCTCTTGCAGAAAAGGCGCTTCTTCCGGTTATTCCATCAAAAGAAGAATTTCCATATTCCCTTCTTATGACCTCAGATGTATTAGAATCCAACGGTTCAACATCAATGGCAAGTACGTGCGGAAGCACCTTGGCGCTAATGGATGCTGGAGTTAAGATTAAGGCTCCAGTTGCCGGCGCAGCAATGGGATTGATGACCGACGGTAAAAACTATGTTGTTTTGAGCGATATTCAAGGAATGGAAGACTTTTCCGGCGATATGGACTTCAAGGTTGCAGGTACAGAAACCGGCGTTACAGCCATTCAGATGGACTGCAAGATTAAGGGCATATCTCATGAAGTAATGAAGGATGCATTGGCGCATGCTAAACCTGCAAGAATGCATATATTGGGCAAAATGCTTGAAGCTATATCAGAATCAAGAAGCGAAATGTCTCAATATGCCCCAAGAGTGCTTACAATTCAGATCAATCCTGATAAAATAGGCGAAGTAATTGGTCCCGGCGGCAAGGTTATTAAAAAGATAGAAGCCGATACCGGCGCCAGTCTCAGCATTGAACAGGATGGCACAATATTCATCACGGCAGCTGATAAAAACTCTGGTGATACTGCTTTTAGAATGGTAGATGAACTTACCAGAGAGATAAAAGTTGGAGATGTATTTACAGGCAAAATTGTAAAAACTGCACCATTTGGCGCATTTGTTGAATTAATGCCAGGCAGAGACGGGCTTGTACATATTTCGCAATTGTCATCAAAGAGGGTGGAAAAGGTTGAGGATGTAGTAAATGTAGGCGATGAAATTACCGTAAGGGTAGCAGAAATCAATCCTCAAGGCAAGATAGGTCTTACATGCAAAGGCATGGACGGTGCAAACAATGATGCAGATATGGATGATGGATTAGAGTTTGGAGAGAATGCTGTGCCAAAAGCAAGATTTAGACCAAGGAAAAATAAACGCTGATAAATAACCGGTCGAAGCAAGAGTGAATTAACAGCATCGACCGGTCAGTTGTATTTTAAATTTGGATTAGGCTGAATTATGATAAAAAAAGAAACAATGCCAAACGGCTTGCGATTAATAACAGAAAATGTTCCATATGTGCAGTCAATATCAATAGGAATATGGGTTATTGCCGGCTCAAGAGATGAATCTCCACATAACAGGGGGATTTCGCATTTTATTGAGCATATGATGTTCAAAGGCACTGAAAAACGAACAGCAGCGCAAATAGCCGATGAATTTGATTCTATCGGCGGTCAAGTGAATGCATTTACCGACAAAGAGTTTACTTGCTATTACTGCAGAACATTATCAGAGCATCTTCCAACAGCGCTGGAAATTCTCTCAGATATGTTTCTTAATTCGATATTTGATCCTAAAGAAATGGAGCTGGAAAAGAGGGTTGTTCTTGAGGAGATTAAGAGACAACAGGATTCGCCAGACGATCGCATTCATGATATTCTTGTTCAGAAGATATGGAAAAATCACCTTCTTGGCAACACAATAATTGGAGAAACCGAAACCGTTAAAAACATTAAGCAATCAGATATCAGAAGTTATTTAGGTGAAAAGTATAGAGCGGATTCCATAATTATCTCAATAGCTGGCAATGTCAATCATGAAGAAGTAGTTGAATCTATCAATAAATATCTTGGTTCTATAGATGGTAAGAAAACACCGATAAAAATGGAAGCGCCTGATTTTTCCTATCAGTCGGAAAATATATACAAAGATACGGAGCAGGTTCATTTCTGTATAGGATCTCCAGGGTTTTCGCAGTTGGATGACAACCGATATCCAATGCTGGTAATTGATTGCACTGTTGGCGGTGGAATGAGCTCAAGACTATTCCAGGAAGTCCGTGAAAAACGCGGATTAGCTTATGCAATTGGGTCATATACACTTTCATACAGAGAAGGTGGGTATTACTCAGTGTTTGGCGGAACAAGCATGAGTAATATTGATGAAATAAAAGCCATAGTAAATAAAGAATTCAACGGCATTCTCAAGGACAACATCACAGAAAAAGAGATGCAGCGATCGAAGAATCAATTGCGCGGCGCCATGCTTCTAAGCCTTGAAAGTATGAGCAGCAGAATGATACGAAACGCTAAATCTGAGATATTCCATAACAAAATCATAACGATTGATGAGGTAGTGGATAAACTGTCAGCGGTAACTCATGATGACATTGATAGAGTTGCTCATACAATATGGGATAATACTGAGCTGCCGTTGATAGCAATTGGTCCCTTTGATAAGAAAGGTAATGTTTAATGAGTAATGTAATTAGAGTTGCCGTATCAGGCGCCGGTGGCCGTATGGGACGTGAAGTTGTAAATGCGGTTCTTACTGCAGGAGATGATATTGCTCTGGTTGGTGCAGCGGATCCGATTTATGCCGGAAAAACTGTGAATGAGTGTATGGAGCTTGATTCACAAATTATCATTGCAGAGAATTTGGCAGAAATGTTTGAATCGGTTGATGCTGATGTTGTTGTGGATTTCACAGTTCCATCTATTGCAATGGAAAATATTAGAACCATAATGTCTAATGATGCAGTTCCAGTGGTGGGCACAACCGGCATTACACAAGAGAATATTGCCGAGATTAGAGATATAGCTGCAAAAAATGGAAAAGGTGCAATAATTGCAGCAAATTTTGCAATTGGTGCAGTATTGATGATGAAAATGTCTGCAGAAGCCGCAAAATACCTTCCATCTGTTGAGATTATAGAGCTTCATCATGATAAAAAGCTCGATTCACCATCCGGCACATCTATAAAAACTGCCGAAATGATAAATGCAGCGCGGCAGAAAACAGCGCCAATCCCTGCAGGTGAAAACACATATGCACGAGGTGATATTGTTTCGGATGTGCATATACACAGTGTGCGGCTGCCAGGGCTTATTGCGCATCAAGAGATAATATTTGGCGGACTTGGTCAGACTTTGACTATACGCCATGATTCATTTGATAGAAAATCTTTTATGCCGGGTGTTATTCTTGCAATACGGAAAGCACAGGGTTTGAGAGAAGTAATTTACGGATTAGAAAACATAATTTAGCAGCGAGGGGTTATAAGTGGATCGATACAATGTAGCAGTTGTTGGTGCCGGTGCAGTCGGCGAAGAAATGCTCAATATTCTTGAGCAGAGAAAATTTCCAGCAAAGGAAATAAGAGTTCTTGCACGATCAGACAGAGAAATGTCTGTTGGCGGAAGAAAATATGATGTAATAAAAACAGTTCCGGAAGCATTTGACGGTATAGATATAGCATTGTTTGCAGGGACAGAAGATGCAAGCAAGGAATATGCTTGGGAAGCTGCGAACAGAGGTGCTGTAGTTATTGATAACTCTGCAACATATAGAATGGATAAAAACGTTCCGTTGGTAATCCCGGAATGTAATCCCAATGATGTTGATTGGAATAAAGGAGTTATTGCTAACCCTAATTGTTCAACTACTCAAATGCTTGTTGCATTGAAACCATTGTATGAAAGATCTCGTATTACAAGAATAGTGGTCAGCACTTATCAGGCAGTTTCCGGAACCGGCAGAGATGCTATTACTGAGCTTGATGATCAAACAAAAGCGCTGTCTAACGGCTATAGTATTGAAGGATGCAATGTATATCCATATCAGATAGCGTTTAACCTTTTGCCGCATATAGGCAGTTTTATGGATAATGGGTTTACTTCTGAAGAATGGAAAATGGTTGAAGAAACCCATAAAATATTTGGCGACCCTGATATAAAAGTAACTGCTACTACAGTGAGAGTTCCGGTATTTAACGCTCATTCAGAGTCAGTTTATATTGAAACCGAAGATAAAATATCCTTAGAAGAAGCAAAAGCGTTATTAACAAATGCACCGGGTGTAAAGGTTATAGACGAATGCACACCTACAGCAAAGGATTCCAAATTCAGAGTGTATCCAATGCCGATTGATGCTTCGGGCAAAGACGAAGTTTTTGTTGGCAGGCTGCGCAAAGACCCATTTGTTGAAAATGGCTTGAGTATGTGGGTGGTATCTGACAACTTGCGTAAAGGCGCCGCCTTAAATGCAATACAGATTGCTGAATTGATGATAGAAAAAAAACTAATTAAAGGCAGATGATTATAAGTTTTGTATAGGGTAATTATTCATTACCCTATACTTGCTATAAATAAAAAATTTCCACGTTATGAACGAAAATCCAAATATTAGAATAATCCCTCTTGGCGGTACAAATGAAATCGGCAAGAACATGACCGTCATTGAATATGATGATCAAATACTCATCATTGACTGTGGGCTGATGTTTCCAAATGCCGACATGCTTGGTGTAGATATTGTAATCCCCGATATTACCTACATAATTGAAAATCAAGAAAAAATCCAAGGTATAATACTAACTCATGGTCACGAAGATCATATAGGAGCCTTGCCATATGTTTTAAAGCAGATATCCGTTCCCATATGGGGAAGCAGGCTTACCTTGGGTATACTCAAACATAAGCTTGAAGAGCATAAGCTTTACACCACTACTCTAAATGAAGTTGAAATAGGTGAGCGATTCAACATAGGCGTTTTTGATATTGAAACTATAAGGGTCAGCCACAGCATTCCGGATGGATTTGGAATGGCGATTAGATTGCCATCTGGGACTATAGTTCATACCGGTGATTTCAAATTCGATCATACACCGGTAGATGGAAAAGTTGCCGATTTTGCTAAATTTGCAACAATAGGCAAAGAAGGTGTTTCACTTCTAATAACCGACTGTACCAACGCAGAAAAATCGGGTTCTGTGGCATCAGAAGTTATAGTTGGCGAGATGTTTGAAAAGGTTTTCAGAAAAGCTTCCGGCAAGATAATTGTGGCTGCATTTGCATCAAATATAAACAGACTGCAGCAAGTTTTAAATGCAGCATCTAAATTCGGAAGAAAAGTTGCAGTTGTGGGTCGAAGTATGGCTCAAAATGCAGAAATAGCTGAACAACTCGGCTATTTAGAAGTTCCATCAAATATGAAGATAGATGTTGATGATATAACAGAGCTTCCTCCATCTGAAGTTGCTGTAATGACAACCGGCAGTCAGGGTGAACCGCTTTCAGCGCTCACTCGAATTGCTATGGATGAGCACAAAAAGGTTAAAATAGAAAAAGGCGATACCGTTATAATTTCCGCCACCGCTATACCAGGAAATGAGGATTTAGTATCTAAAACAATCAATCGTTTATTCAGGCGTGGAGCCAACGTAATTTACGATCCTGTAGAACGTGTGCATGTATCGGGTCATGGCAACAGGGAAGATCTTAAGCTTATGCTCAATCTAACCAAACCTAAGTATATCATTCCATTTCATGGTGAACCTCGGCATGTTGCAATGTATAAGGAAATGGCAAAAGAGATGGGGTATACCGATGATTCAGTTTTCTCATTAGAAATTGGTGATGTGCTTGAAATATCTGATGAGTCTGCTGAAGTTGTAGATTCCGTTACAGCTGGAAAAGTGCTTATAGATGGAATAGGCGTTGGTGATGTTGGTGATATAGTCCTTCGTGACAGAAAACATCTGGCATGTGATGGCATATTAACAATTGTTGTTTGTATTGATAGATCAACCGGTGTAATTGCTGCTGGTCCGGATATAACATCGCGTGGATTTATATATATGGACGAAGCTGAAGATTTTGTTGAAGAAGTAAGGCAGCTCGTTCATACTGAAATAAACAATCTTGATATAAATGAAACAGAAGATCTGGATTATGTAAAGATGGAAATCAAGTCATTAGTTGCACGTTTTCTCTATAATAGAACACATAGAAGGCCAATAGTTATTCCTATGATAATGGAAATATAACAGGGGGTATATTTATTTGGAACAAATATTTTCTCAAATAGCACAATGGGTAACACACTGGATATCTGCATTGGGATACAGTGGCGTTATTGCAATGATGGCAATTGAAAGTGCATGTATTCCGCTTCCAAGTGAAATTATTATGCCTTTTGCCGGATATCTTGTTTTTAAGGGTGTTTTCGATATTCATTTGGCATCTTTAGCTGGGGCTTTTGGTTGTGCGGTTGGATCGGCAATAGCTTACTATGTTGGCATGGCAGGCGGGCGCCCTTTTATAGAAAAATATGGAAAATATATTCTTATCCGCAAACAAGATATTGATAAAGCAGACCGTCTGTTTGAAAAGTATGGTGAAAAAATAGTATTCTTCAGTCGTTTGCTGCCGGTTATAAGAACATTTATTTCTTTTCCCGCCGGAGTTGCTAAAATGCATTTTTGGCGATTTATGCTCTATTCGTTTGTAGGTTCGGTGCCATGGTGTTATTTTCTTGCTTATTTGGGGTTGGTGCTGGGTCAAAACTGGAACTCTCTGAGAAAATATTTCCATCATGCTGATATAGTGATAGGAGTTGTTATATTGGCAGGAATTGTATTTTGGCTGTATCATCATCTTAAACCCGAAAAAAATAAACCGGTACCGGCAGATGAATAAATGTGTTGTTATAAGTGGAGTAAAGCTGATATGAAATTATTGCATAAACAGTTTTGTTTAATTGCAATTTTATTAATTATTGCTGTTTCGCCGGCAATATCTGCAAGTTATTTGGAGTTAATCAACAGCGGAGTTACCAAAGTTGAAGCCGGTGATTATGATGGCGCTGTATCAGATGTAAATTTGGCTTTTACACAAGATAATGTAGATCCATTAGCGCACTATCTTATGGCTGTGATATATATGCACACTAACGATTTTGTCAATGCTGAGATTGAAATAAACAAAGCGTTAACCTCTCGTCCTGACGAGTGGAGAGGTCATTATGCGCTTGGAGTACTTGATTTGAATTCCGGCAAATATAGTGATGCTTCAGCACATTTTAGTACAGCAATGAAAAATCCCAATGCAGAAGCATACATAATGCCATTAGTCAACTACTACAATCATTTAAGCGATAAGCCAATGGCAGAAAATTCAACTCCTATAAACTCCGCATTAGATATACAGGTATATGCAATGGATGCAATTAAAGCCGGCAATGATGAATTGGGAATGAAATACCTTCAGCTTGTTGATCAATTTGAAAAAGCGCTTGGCTGCTATGAAAATCGTTCTCCCATTGTATCATTTGATTCAGCAAAGCCATTGTTGTTTCCATCTGCAAAACTCAAATGGAAACCCACCATACCAAAAGGTGCAGCAGTTGTATCTGGTGTAGTAAATCTTCAAGGTAATGCAAAAGCGGAATCTGGAATAGAGTTTGTATCAGTATATATTGATGATGTTTTTGCCGGCGTTACTAATTCTCAGCCGTATGAGTTTGACTGGGATACCACAAAGTATGTTAATGGTTTACACCAAGTTAAGATGGAAGGCAAAAATGCCTCGGGCATGGTAATTAATAGTAAAATAATATGGGCAAATGTGAAAAATGAAAAGCCTTATATTCCTCCTGTAAAGGAAGGCAAAACTGTAGATGAATTAATGAAACGTATATGGAAGCATATTGCCATATCAGATTCAAAAGTGATTTTGCATTATCATCTTGCAATGCTGTATATAAAGTTTAATGACAATTCTAATGCAATTAGAGAGTTGGAATTTGTACAAGGCTATAATCCCGGATATAAGGATTCGTTGGAACTCCTGAGAAATTTAAAGGGCAGAAAGTTCAACTATCAGGAAGTATACAGCGGTCCATCTAAACACAAAAAAATTGCTCTTACATTTGATGATGGACCTAATGAACGCACGCAGGAAATGCTTGATGTATTATCGAAATTAAATGTTAAAGCAACATTTTTTATTGTTGGATATGTAGCAGAAACTCAGAAAGACATGGTTCAAAAGATGTTTGATTTGGGGCATCAAATTGAGAATCACTCATATTCGCATAGAAGATTCAGCACTCTAACTGAAAAAGAAATTGAGCTTGAAATAGCAAAAGGTGCAGCTATAATTAAGTCGATTACCGGAAGAACAGCAATGTATTTCCGTCCGCCGGGCGGTCATGCAAACAATGCAATGAAAACTGCAGCTAAACGGCAAGGACTTAACAGTGTTTTTTGGTCGATATTATGCAGTCCATATGAAGGTGAAAACTATGGAGATCTTGCCGAACACGTTTTGAAAAATGCAGCCAATGGATCTGTAATTCTGATGCATAATGGAGAACCGGCAGCAACTTCCGCTCTGTTGACGATAGTTCCGAAGCTGAGGGCAAAAGGATTTGAATTTGTAACGTTGGATGAATTGCTTGCGCCAACAAATCAAGCTGCATCAAGTGAATCTAAGAGAAAGCCGAATAAGATAGAGAATTAGGTTTTAATATAACAAATGATTCGTTAAATAAGAAGGAGATCTGCCATGCCGAATTATGAAATAAGCAGTGGAAATACTACATTGGTTTTAGAATCAGTTAGTAATTATTATGATCCTATGTTGTATCTTAACACTGAAGAAGGCAAAAGCAAGGCGCTTATTGGCAGCCACTTTCTTAAGGTGATTATTGGCGATAACGAATACCTTGGCAAGATTAGGAAAGCTTATAAGGAAGACATTATTGTTTTTAATGGCGATATACAGGGTTTAGATAACTGGCAATTCAGCGGAGAAATAATTCCCACCGGCGATCTTGCGCAAAGATTCGATTGGTTTATCAATATAAGAAACGGCTCTGAAGATATTGTGGAATTTCGAATAGAAATCAGTTTTGATGTTGACGATACCGGAACACCCAGATGGATGATTCCGGCAATGTTTTACAAAAACAATCGACCTGAAGCATGTATCCGCAAGTATCCGCGTTATTCCCGCGAAAATAATGATGCATCCGACTTTACATCAGATTTTTGGGCGTTTTCGTCGGATAGATCATCATGTCCATCTGTTTTCTGTTGGTCAGATAATTATACCTCGTGTTTGGCAACTTCGGAAACCTTTTCAGATGGGATAAGCGGTATAGGTTTTAAATCCGACGAAGAAAAAACTTCATTGACACTATATTATCCGTATATAGAAGCTCCGGCATCATACAGCTTCCATCTGCCGAATGCATCAAATCCTCATTATTCAACAATTTTACTTCCATACCAGGGTAAGGTACAGTTCAGTTTTTCAACCTATGTTGATGAAAAAGACCTTCATTTATATGATTCCCTTATTAGGGATATATACTTTGATTCTTCTGATGAGCCAAACCCTTGGATGTCTAAGGCAGAGGCAAGCAGTTTATGTGCTTATGGGTTATACAATTGGCATTATGATAAAGAAAATAATATTCTAAATGAAACATGTGCATTTGACAGTTATTTTGGAAAAGATGCAAATCAAACAGATCGTCCTCATATGCATGTATCCTGGGTATCGGGTATCCCATATGCATATGCTTTGTGGCAGTATGGAGTTCAAAGAAACAACCGGAAATATATTGATGCAGGTCTATCAGTTATAGATAAAATTGCAAATGAAGGAATTACTCCAAGCGGATTTTTCTATTCGGAATGGACCAAGGAGCAGGGATGGGGCACAGGATGGAATCCGGATTCCTCATGGATACATACAAGAACTGCTGCAGAAGCCGTATGGTTTTTAATTAAAGCATTGAAATATGCAAAACAAAATGAATTGAGTAAACCGCAGTGGGAAGCAGCTGTTAAATCCAACATATTAGCAGCAATGAAGATTCAACGATCTGATGGCAGCTTTGGGACATATTATGACGTAAATACCGGTGAAGTTAAGGAATGGGATGGAGCAGGAGGACTGATGTGGATTCCTGCATTTATATCTGCATCTGAATATTTTGATGATTCAATGTACAAAGATGCAGCATTGAAAGCAGGCGAATATTATTCTAAATTTGTAGAAGATGAGTATATATACGGCGCTCCTGAAGATGTTCACCTTACGCCAACATCTGAAGACGGTTATAATGCCTTGATTGCATATATAAGCATGTATGAAGCATTTGAGGATGAAAAATGGCTTGAGTTAGCTGAAACCGCTGCTGATTGGATGTTGAGCTTTAGGCTGTCTCTTATACACATCTGACGCTGCCGACGATGCCGG
>JAPXND010000025.1:17586-22267 GCA_033808695.1 Armatimonadota bacterium | reverse complement strand
GGTATGCAGAGGTATCGCTTGGATTAATTCGTGAACTTGAAGACAAATTCAATATATCATGCTCATCATTATCAAAGTATGAAGATGCTGTGCGGATGAGTTTGGAGAGCTTTGTAAAAGATGGGGCTAAAGGCTTAAAATTTACCTTTGCATATATGAGAGATTTAGAGTTTAAATCGGCTGCACAATCAGATGCGGAGAGAATATACAATCGGTTTGCAGATGAGGGTCATGGCCGCAGGGATGCTGTTCTTGGGTATGAAGAACGCCGTCCGCTGATGGATTATATGGTGCATAGGATATGTGAAATGGCGGCGGAGTTCGATATTCCGGTGGTGTTTCATTCTGCTATGCAGGCCGAGATTATGCATAAGGTTGAGAATGCGCGCCCTATGCGGTTATGGAATTTGCCGCACAGACATCGAAAGACATCGTTTGTGCTGCTGCATTCAGGATTTCCATGGATGGAAGACGGAGCAATGCTTGCCAAACACTATCCAAACCTGTATCTGGATATGGCGTGGACGCATGTGATGTCGCCTGATATTACAGCAAGGGTTTTGGGTGCATGGATTGATTTGATACCGGTTCACAAGATTATGGGGTTCGGCGGGGACTACCATGTAGTAGAGAAGATTTACGGGCATTTGACCTTGGCGCGCAGAAGCATAGCTATTGCAATGGCGAATAAGGTGTGCGTTGGAGATTTAACAATGCAGAGGGCTGTTGTGTGGCTGAATGCGATTCTGCATGATAATGCATCCAGAATATATAAAGTGTAAGAGCGCCGGTATATGGATTTAATCCTTATACCGGCATTTCTTCTATTTTCCTATATTGCTTTCTGTAAGCACAATGGCATCTGATGAGCGGTTATCTTCTTTTATAAGCGGGAATTTTGAATCGTCAAAGATACAGCCTGTTATTGAAATGCGTTTTGCTTCTGAACCGATGCTCATTATGGGGCTTTGGTTAGAAAAGCTGGAGCTTGATACAATGAAGCTCTTTATCTTATCCAGACTGATAAACGGCGCATCTTCGTTTTCAAATGCGCGGCAGAATCTTGCATTGGATACACTTACCGGACCGGAATCGTGGGCGAATATACAAGGAGCTCCGTTAGTTTGGATGTCATTGTTCACAGCCCTTATCTCAACGTTGGGGTTGTTCAGCTCCATGAACATATGGTGTGTCCAGTAGAATCCGCCAAGGATTCCAACACGATGCATTTTTTTGCCGGTGGTTTTCCAGGCAATGCTTACTGCATCCGTATTACAGTCAGTAAAGGTGCCCCAGGTGCCGGTTGCCCACTGATCGCCTACAGCGTCTACAAGCTCGAATCCTATGTTTGTGCCGAATGAAACAAGCTGGCTGGCACGCAGCCCATCGTTGTAACCGAACTTGAATGCGGTGTTATCGGGTCTTCCAAGGTTGTTCCAAACCTCGATGTTCCTCAATGTGGGGATGTCGAGTGCGCCGGAGACATATACGGCTGTTCCGCCCGGCGATACAATGAAAACGTTTTCTATATTTAATCTGCCGGTGTTTGCTTTGTTGTCGCTTATTATACCGTCCCAGCAGTATTGGATTCGGACATTTTGGATATTGATTCCGTTGCCGTTGAGAAGGATCGTGGGCGGATATTTCTTCAAATTTTCTTTGTATAAAAAGGCTATTCCGTATATGCTTGATGCATCTTTGGCGTTTATAGCGGGACCTTTTGCATGGTCAACAATTATTGTTGCCATAGGAATGGTATCGGCGTTCCATCCGCCCGGTTCATTGCCGACGAGTGATTGGAAGCCCATGCTGAGGGGACGGGTTATTCTGTAGGTTCCCTGGGTAACTATAACCGGGAGTTTTTCCTTTGCCCCTTTGCGAAGCGCTCTTTCAAAAGCAGCGGTATCGTCTTTTTCCCCATCTCCAACGGCGCCAAGATCTCTTACGTTTATGCCGGTTTCTAATACAGCAGGCTTTGCTTTTTCGGCGGAATATCCGAGGGCAGCTGTGAGTGTTAGAAGCATTATGGCTATGAGTGGAATATGTTTCATTGAATTCTCCTTCTTTTTTTGCCTGATTTTTATGGATATATTCACCTTGCAGGCGGAAATATCCTTCAGGGCGCAGGGGATGGCTTGCGATGCTTCCGGCGCCAACAGCCTGTTAATGTCATCCGGCGTTACGGGAATTGCGCCTAAACCAGCCAGATTGGTATTGCAGCTATTAGCATGATAGTAATCAATGGCATGTTGCAATTATCTCATATTTAGCGTATGTTGTCATTATTAATGGCGGGAAATTGCATCAGTATTTGGGGTTTAAAAATCGATTTGCGCCGGATATGCGGGTATGAGGCAAGGATGCTTTTGGAGATCATGTTATGACGGTAGATACATGGTTTGTAAATTAAACAAAGATAGGTTACACTATGTAGGAGGGAAAAGAGTAGGCGTCCGCATAAACATCCGAGAGAGCATACCGATGAAGAAAACGTATGGTAATGAGAGTAGCCTCACAGAACAAGAAACTTGGATAAGTATGTTTATGGATACACTTAAAGCATAATTATACAAGAACAATACAAGGATTATATAAGCTATTAATAAGGGAGGGAATAATAATAGTATCAAAGAAAGGGAGCAAAACACCCATCAGCATTTGAAGCATATCTTGAATCAAGAGGTATAAGACATAAAAGAATTGCTCCAGTTACTCCAAGACATAATGGAAAGGTTGAACGTAGTCATCGCACTGATCAAGAAAGGTTTTATAATGAAAATAAGTTCTGTTCTTTAAAATATCTTAATGCGCAACTTCGCTATACATGAAGAGGTCTAACAGTGCTCCTCTTATGGTTCATAACCGGCGTTCTGCTTCCCAATATCTCAATTCTTTTATCGACCTATTGTAACTTTTATTTATTTAATGTACAGTAGATACATGGTGCGACTTTACAATATCGCTTAGAACCTATTTTACTACAAAATTTCTAAAATTGGGAAGTCACAATTTTTGGCGGGCGAGGACGCCCCGCCAAAGAAACAATATTAACTTTAACTTCGAAAAGTAGCGGGAGACGACTAATGGAACAAAATTTACGGAACAGCGACTATGCTTTCTAAGCAAAATATAGTATGATAGAGTTATTAACAATTTAATTCAAAAGGAGACAAGCAATGCTCAAAATAGTATCACTATTTGCTGGAGCTGGTGGCTTAGATCTCGGTTTTGAAAAAGCTGGTTTCTCAACTATTTGGGCAAACGAGTTTGATAAAAACATCTGGGCTACCTTTGAGTATAATTTTCCAAAAGCCAAACTAGATAAAAGAAGCATAACAGATGTTTTACCAGAAGAAATCCCAAATTGCGATGGAATAATCGGTGGACCACCTTGCCAAAGCTGGAGTGAAGCCGGCGCTGGTCGTGGAATTAAAGATAAGCGTGGTCAATTATTTTTTGATTACATACGGATACTTAAGTTCAAGCAACCAAAATTTTTCTTAGTTGAAAATGTTGCAGGGATTTTACATCCGAAACATTATGAATCCTTTAATAGTTTCCTAAAACAATTTGAAAATGCAGGCTACAAAATATCCTGGAAATTATTAGACGCGAATGATTATAATGTACCAGAAAATCGTTTACGTGTAATCATAGTTGGCTACCATAAAGACTTAAATAAAAAGTTTGAATTCCCAAAACCCCAAAAATATAAACCAGTGCTAAAAGATGCAATTTGGGACTTGCGACGAGCAACCGCCGCGCGAGAACATAACAAAAGTCATCGTGAAAATCTTGAAATACCAAATCATGAATACATGAATGGTGGCTTTTCAACAATCTATATGTCAAGAAATCGGGTGCGCTCTTGGGATGAACCATCATTCACAATTCAAGCAGGCGGAAGACATGCGCCAATTCATCCAAAAGCTCCAAAAATGAAGTTTATATCACAGAATAAACGTATTTTTCAGCCAGGACACGAAGACGAATACCGTCGCTTATCGGTTCGTGAATGCGCAAGAATACAAACCTTCCCAGATAGTTTTATTTTTAAATATGACGACATTGCGGATGGCTACAAAATGGTTGGCAATGCCGTACCGGTTAATTTGGCATTTGCAATAGCAAAGGAAATCAGAAAGGACTTAAATAAGTAATATGAACGCATCAAACTCGTCTATTAAAGGTAAAGCCTATGAATATGCCTGCGTTCTTGCTCTAAAAGAACTCGTTTCGCCTATCCGTGAAATTGAAATAACAAAAAACGAAAGCTTAGTGATAGCAAAATCGCGATATGAAAATGATATTTCAGATCAGGAGAAATCTGACATGCTGCGTTCTGCTAAATCTGGCATTGAAGCAATTATTGAGATGGAGCCAAGAATAGTTGAAGACGGCGAGGATAAACTAGTCGTCTTACTTCAGCCTGACAATATTGCTACAAAGTTCGGCGATATTCGTGATGTCTTAATAATTCGTTGTGAACTGTCTTGGGAAATTGGCATTTCAGTAAAACACAACCATGCCGCCTTAAAACATTCGCGACTCTCAACGAAGCTCGACTTTGGTGAGGCTTGGGTTGGCGCACCCTGTTCGGAAAATTATTTCAATACTATAAAACCAATTTTCGAACAACTGGAAGCTCTTAAAGCTAGTGGGGCAACATGGAGTTCATTAG
>JAPXND010000025.1:0-17576 GCA_033808695.1 Armatimonadota bacterium | reverse complement strand
GATAAGAAGTCGTCTGTTTATGTGCCAATTCTTGATGCCTTTAAGGCAGAGCTAGAAAAAATCAACAATGAAAACGATGGCGTAACTGAAAAACTAATTAAATATTTAATTGGGAGCAATGGAAAAGACTACTATAAATTGATACACAATAACAATCATACGACAACTATCATACCGTTCAATCTATGTGGAACACTTAACTTACAAGCGAGGGACACGTCCCCAACAACAATTATCCTAGAAGTTGAATTACCGACCCGCATAATTGATTTTTCATATAAAACAAACTCGCAAACCACTTTAATTTTAACACTTGATAATGGTTGGTCGATTTCTTTTCGTATTCACAACGCTAGCACTGTCGTTGAGTCAAGTTTGAAGTTTGATATTCAGCTACAGAGTCAACCAGCTGATATGTTTTATTTAAATCGGGAATGGTAGGCATTCAATAAAGTCTTGAACTGGTGGGCGAGGAGAGAGTCGAACTCTCATGCCTTGCGGCTGTGGATTTTAAGTCCACTGCGTCTGCCATTCCGCCACTCGCCCGGAGTGGGATGATTTGAGAACCTATATATTTTATCATGCATGAATTCAATGGTCAACCCTTTAATGGTCGACCATTGAATATTTCTGTGCAAAAATTGATGCTATGCTTTACACTTGCTTGATGAGCTTATCTGCATAGCTGGTGAGCTCTTCCCCAAAGCCTTTATGGAACAGGTATGTGTTATAGAGCCGCGCTGCACCGTGTGATGCATATCCCTCTCTATCAAATTCATCCGCAGTGGGAATGTATCCTATTACGCCATTTGCTGTGTTTACGGTTAGTATTTTGGCATTAGGGTTGCTCTCCCTCAGAGACAGACCGAACGCTGTGAAGACTTCTCCCGGGTATCCAACCAGAATGACTCCATTTAGGTTGATTGCCTGCAGGCAGGTGTTTGTTGTGTAGCTGTGGTTGGGGTTCAGCCTATCGCATAGTGCATCCGTTATCCAGCTTATGTTATGTGCGGCTTCCGCATTACCGAGGTCCGTTACCAGAACATCTCTTGCTTTGGCTAAGGATTCTATGAGCTCTGATTCAGATGGAACCACAAGCTTCAGGCTTACAGGTTTTGATGCAAATGACAGCTGCACATCGTTAAGTGTTTGTGATGAATCGATTGTGTTCAGCGCCGCATCAGATATTGTGTTTCCGATCTTTTCAGCCAGCTGATAGCCTCTTTCTACCGGTGGATCTATATCTCCGCAGAATCCCGTGATGAATACCGGCTCAAATCCTTTGTTTTCAAGGTTGGTCATGACATAGGCGGGGTAGTCGGCTGATACCATGTCATTGATGCCGTTAGCTACCGGGTGGCATGCATAGTTGACCAGTATTATTGAAGGCGAATTGGCTCTGTGAAGCATTAGATATCTGATGTGTGGATCTAAAGGTCCTGCATCACCGTAGACACGGTTGAATCCTATCCCGGTTACGGAAGTTTCATTCCAGCAAGTTGATTCAACGTTGAACATCTGCTCAAAGGCCATTTTCCCTACAGCAACAAGTTGAGACATCAGCCATTCCGAGTAGAGCGGGTCCCTATTTCCGCAGCCGGTTAGCTTGGATACAGCCGGGCCGGAATGAGTATGGGTGGAGGCTATTAAAATACCGTCTTCACTCATTCCGATACAGGCTGATAATTCCTTTTTCAATTGCTGTGCAAATGGTTGAGATAATCCCAGAAGGTCGCAGCTGATAATGAGCGCCTTAACCTCTCCATTAACTATAGAGACGGCGCGCGCCCACAGAGGATCGTGTATTCCTTTGCTTACTCTGTTAAGATAGTATCCGTATCCGCATAGTTCAAGCGAAGTTTGCGGGGAGATGTTAATCTTTGCATATCCGGCTTTCATGCATCAGCTCCTGACAACTCTTTGGATCTTTAGCGTGGCTTCAACAATGTCATCCATATCTTTTTGGTCTGCAAGTGCAGTAGCATGATGCAGTCCAAATCCTTGATTTGCTGCGTTTTCAGCATTTGGGCATATTACATCGGAATAATCCAATCCCTGAGACTCAAACATTTTTTCCCTATACAGAAGTCTGCTGTATAACCGTGAAACAGGTATACCTTCTGCATTCATTGCATCCATGTATTCATCTCTGCTCATTCCGCCGAATTCATTTTCATCATACATGAACACAATAGCATGGTATGCATGACGTGTGGTGCGCGGGTCGCGTTTTTGGGGGGTAATGCCATCTATTTGGGACATTTTTTCTGCAAGATAAAGGACATTCTTTTCCCGTTTCTCTGTCTGTTCATCAAGACGCTCCATTTGAGCAAGCAGGATAGCGGCCTGGAATTCTGTCATTCGGAAGTTCTGTCCCAAAACGTGGTGTTCATACCACTGCCCGTCACGAACACGTCCGCAGTTGTGGAAGGAGAAACATAGATCTGCATATTTTTCATGATTGGTTACAACAATTCCGCCTTCGCCTGAATTCAGGTTTTTACTTGACTGAAAGCTGAATGAGCCCATATGACCAATTGCTCCAACTCTTTTGCCATTCCATTCAGATCCATGAGCGTGTGCGGCGTCTTCTATAACAACTATGTTGTGTTTTTCTGCGATGCTCATAATCCTGTCCATATCAGCCGGATGACCGCCCAAATGCACCGGTATAACGGCTTTAGTGCGAGGCGTAATGGCAGCCTCGAATGCATCGGGGTCAAGGCATAAGGTTCCGGGGTCTATATCTGCAAAAACGGGTTTGGCGCCTACTTCTACAACAGAGCTTGCGGTTGCTATAAAAGTGTATGGCGGAACTACTACCTCGTCATTTAGACCTACGCCGGCTGCTCTTAATGCTACTATAAGAGATACTGTGCCGTTTGCAGTGCAAATGCCATATTTGGCTTGCACATATGATGCAAATTTTTCCTGGAATTCGGGAATTTTACTTCCAGAAAGTCCCCATACACCGCTTCTTACAACATCCTCTACGGCACGAATTTCTCTTTCATCAAAAATCGGCCATGCGCTGAATGGTGCGGTTCGCACAGGTGATCCGCCGTGTATTGCAAGTTTACTCATTTTAATCTCCCTATAACAACAATAAAATTTATATTAACAAAACATATTATACAATTCCAACAGCTATATTCCTTCTTTTTAAAAATTTAGATTATATAAATAATTATAATGCATGTAAATACTCTTTTTTGGATAGGATGCTAGCACCAAATTCCTATAATAGTTCCACATCGCAAAACAAGCGTACCAATTTGCAATAATTTTAATACAAAATTGCAATACTTATTGATAAAAGGTTGATAAAATGTACTCGGTTTAATTTCAATATATCATAGAAGGAGTAATAACTTTGAATTTTTTGGATGCTTTTAGGAAAATGGAAAAACCTGTAATTGCACCGTTGGCAGGGTTTTCGGGGAAGTGTTACACAAACTCTACGGTAGAGGAAAATTTGCATGATTCGAAATTGCAGGCAAAATCGCTAATAGCCATGCATGAAGCTGTTGATCTTGATATAGTTTTCCCTATGATGGATTTAACTGTAGAAGCAGAAGCGTTAGGTGCAGATATAGATTGGAGTGTTGATGAGCTCCCTGCAGTAAAAAGGGCATGTATTGCATCTATTGAGGATGTAGAAAAAATATCTATTCCAGAAATTGGAGAGGGCAACAGACTTAATATATATGTTGATACATGCAAGGAGTTGAAGGAGGCTTTTCCAAACAAGCTGGTTTGGGCTTATGTGCTTGGACCGTTTTCCATTGCCGGATGTATGATGGGGATGACAGAGATTGCAATTGGCGCCAAACTTGAACCGGAACTTGTTCACGCTGTTCTTGATAAGTGTCAGATACTGCTTAAAAAATACATAAATGCTTTCCTAGATGCTGGAGCAGATGGTGTAATGATATTAGAGCCGGCATCAGGTATGCTTAGCATTGATGATGCAAATGAGTTTTCCAACGATTATATACATGGCCTTGTGGATGTTATCAAATCCAAAGGAAAGACACCTTCACTTCACAATTGCGGCATGATACAGCATATGGTGGAAGCTTTGTGCTCAACGGGCATAGAAGCGCTTCATGTGGGAACAGTAGTAGATCCGTTGGAGATATATCCAAGAATACCGGAGAATGTTATTTTAATGGGCAACCTTGATCCTACGGAGATATTCCTGCGTGGAACCCCGGAATCTGTAACAGAAGCGACAATTGAGCTTGCGGATAGGATGAAAGAGTGTGAACGGTTCATTATTTCATCGGGATGCGATCTTCCTCCGGGAGTGCCCATGGAGAATATTGCGGCATTTGAGGCTGCGGCTGCCGGCAATGTGATGGCAAAGATGTAGAATGAATCCTTTGTGTAGGAGAGAGCAGGCTATAGAAATACAGCCTGCTCTTATTTTTTATTTGAAGTATTTTATTCTTTAATGAAGGTATTTCCATCTAACTTGGTAAATAGTATAATCGTTGGATTTGAATTATATTTATCAGGAGGTAACGATGAAAAAATACCACGATTTATCAAAGCTTAACTGGAAGCTTTCCGGTTGGACTCCTTATATTTGGCGGATGAACCAGACAGCAGAAATAGGTGATACTCCCAGCTCGGAGATACCTGCTGTGCCGGCAAAGGTCCCTGGCTCTGTGCAGGAATCATTAAAGCAGGCTGGAATAATCCCCGATTGGAACATAGGTACAAACTGGTTGAAATGTGAATGGGTGGAGAACCGCACCTGGCTGTATGAAGCTGTTCTGCCTGAAGGTTTATTTAAGCCCGGCATGACATATCGGCTGAATTGCAGGGGTCTTGACTACAAAGGCTGCATAGTGCTTAATGGAAAAATCATTGCCGATTTTTGCGATACATATATCCCCCATGTTTTTGATTTGACACCCCATATCGCTGAAGGAACAAATGTGCTTCGCATTGCTTTTGAATATTTACCGCGATGGCTTTCAACTGGATTAACAAGCGCCACCACCGAGTGGAAAGCAAGGTTCAATTATTCATGGGATTGGTGTGTTCGATTGGTGCAGATAGGCATATGGGATTCCATCTGGATAGAGGAGACCGATGGCAGAGAGATAGCCGACTTCAAGTGCGTTACCGATGCAGATTCATCCTCGTCAACCGGATCTGTAAAGATAGAAGGACGCATACCGGCAGACAGCAGTCATAAAGTGAAGGTTACGCTGTTAAAAGATGGAAACATAGTAAAAGAAGAAACGATGCCTGCATCTCAATTTACGGCAGTCGGGATAGCCTGGAGCGGAATACCGGTAGAACTATGGTGGCCGAATCTGTTTGGAGAACAACCGCTGTATGATATAAGCTGTGTACTGCTTGATGGAGAAGGCAAAGAGCAGGACAAGATAGAGAAAAGAGAAGGATTTAAAGAGCTTAAGTGGGAAGACAATGAGGATGCACCTGAAGGCGCAGATCCATGGATATGCGTGGTAAACGGAGAGCGAATATTCTTGCAGGGAGTGAACTGGGTGCCAATACTTCCAAACTTCGCCGATGTAACAGAAGCGGATTATGTAAAGCGAATAAATCTGTATAAGGACCTCGGATTGAATATACTGCGAGTCTGGGGTGGAGCGATATTAGAAAAAGAGATATTCTACAATCTGTGCGATGAAGCGGGAATAATGGTATGGCAGGAGTTCCCATTATGTTCATCAGGGGTAGACAACTATCCGCCATCAGATCAGAAATCCATAGACAGGCAGGCGCAGTTTGCAGAGTCATATATACGAAGGCGTCAGCATCATGTATCACTGGCATTGTGGTGTGGTGGAAATGAGCTGGCAGATGAAAATTGGGTTCCAGTAGACAGTTCACATCCAATGCTTGGCAGATTCAGAAAAATTGTGGAGGAGAATGATCCTACACGACGGTTTATTGATGCATCACCGTCTGGCCCAAGCTACAGCTCCGATGCAGCCAAATTCGGCGAAGGCAAACATTGGGATGTTCATGGTCCATGGAGAATGGATGTTGATCTTCACACATGGATAGATTTTTGGGAACGAAATGACGGGCTGTTCCATTCAGAAGCCGGATGTCCCGGAGCCTCATCGGCAGAAATCATCAAGAAGCGTGCGGGAAATATGGATCCGCTGCCTGTATCCATGTCAAATCCGCTGTGGATGCTTCCAACATCATGGTGGATAGAGGGTCAGCAGTTCAAAGACGCTATGGGACATGATCCTGAGACCATAGAAGAGTATATAGAATGGAGTCAAGAGCGTCAGGCTGTTGCTCTCAGCGCAGCTGTTAAAGCGTGCAAGAAGAGGTTTCCAAGATGCGGTGGAATAATCCTGTGGATGGGACATGACTGCTATCCGTGTCTTGCAAATACATCCATTGTAGATGTAAACGGTGAACCGAAACCGGCAGCGCTTGCTCTGGCAGATGTTTTTAAGTCAAAAATTCAGTAAATTAATTATATGATTATTTTATCAGGAGGTAATAATGAAAAAATACCATGATTTATCAAAGCTTAACTGGAAACTTTCCGGTTGGACGCCTAATATTTGGCGGATGAGCCAGACTGTGGAAATAGGTGATACTCCCTGTTCGGAGATACCTGCTGTGCCGGCAAAGGTACCCGGTTCTGTGCAGGAATCACTTAAGCAGGCTGGAATTATAGAGGACTGGAATGTGTATCCTCACTGGTTTGATTGTGAATGGGTGGAAAACCGTGATTGGGCGTATGAAGTTGTTCTGCCTGAAGGTTTGTTTAAGCCCGGCATGACATACCGGCTTAATTGCAGGGGTCTTGATTATCAGGGGAGTATTGTTTTCAATGGCAAAATAATAGATGCTTTCTGTGGATCATTTACACCTTACGTGTTTGATATCACTCCATATATTGAGAATGGCAATAACGTTCTTAGGATTGTGTTTGAGAAATCGCCAAGGTGGCTTGGACAATTCGGATTTACATCACAAATGAGAGAGTGGAAGCCCCGATTCAACTATACATGGGACTGGACAGTTCGATTGATGCAGATAGGCATATGGGATTCCATCTGGATAGAGGAGACCGACGGCAGAGAGATAGCCGACTTTAAGTGCGTTACCGATGCAGATTCATCCTTGTCAACCGGCTCTGTAAAGATGGAAGGACGCATACCGGCGGACAGCGGTTATAAAGTGAAGGTTACACTGTTAAAGGATGGAAACCCGGTAAGAGAAGAAACAATGCCGGCTTCTCAATTTACGGCAGTCGGAATAGCTTGGAGCGGAATACCGGTAGAGCTGTGGTGGCCGAATATGTTTGGGGAACAGCCGCTGTATGATATAAGATGTGTATTGCTTGATGGAGAAGGCAAAGAGCAGGACAAGATAGAGAAAAAAGTAGGATTTAAAGAGCTTAAGTGGGAAGACAATGAGGATGCACCTGAAGGCGCAGATCCATGGATATGCGTGGTAAACGGAGAGAAAGTATTCCTGCAGGGAATAAATTGGGTGCCAATACGTCCAAACTTTGCCGATGTAACAGAAGCGGATTATGCAAAGCGAATAAATCTGTATAAGGATCTTGGATTGAATATACTGCGAATCTGGGGAGGAGCAGTATTAGAGAAAGAGATATTCTACAATCTGTGCGATGAAGCGGGAATAATGGTATGGCAGGAGTTTCCACTGTCTTCATCGGGTGGGGAGAGCATTCCGCCTGATGATGAGAAATCAGTGAACGAGATGGCAAAAATTGCCAAATCATATATACGAAGGCGCCAGCATCATGTATCACTGGCAGTGTGGAGCGGAGGAAACGAACTGGCAGCGCCGGATAACGCTACGCCTGCAACAGTAGCTCAGCCGATGATTAAGCGTTTCCAGGAGATTATTCAGCAGAACGACCCGACCAGACGCTTCCTGGCTACATCAGCAACCGGACCTGTTTCTTATGCTCATGCAGAGAATTATGGCAAGGGATTGCATTGGGATGTTCATGGTCCTTGGAAACCTGGTGGAGATCTAAAGGAATGGGAAAAATACTGGAAAGCCGATGATGCGCTTTTCAGATCTGAAAGCGGTTCGCCTGGCACATCCTCTGTAGAGATTATTAGAAAATATGCAGGCGATTGCAGTGAGCTTCCTATACATGTATCGAACATGCTGTGGAGACTGCCGATGCCTTGGTGGATTGAGAACGATCAGTTTGCCAAAGAGCGGGGACGACAGCCGGAGAATCTGGAAGAGTATGTGGAATGGAGTCAGAACCGACAGGCAGAGGCATTATCGATAGTAGTAGGCTGCTGCAAGGAGAGATTCCCTAAGTGCGGCGGAGTTATTCTATGGATGGGACATGACTGTTTCCCATGTCCGGCAAATACCTCTGTGGTAGATTTCAACGGTGATCCTAAACCGGCAGCTATTGCCATATCCAAAATATTCAGAAAGTGGTAAAAAAACGGCAGGGGCGTTTATACGCTCCTGCCATATCAGCATTTGATGTTTAAGCCTGCAATACCAGCGCCCAGTCCTGATAGATTGGCATAACATTCCACGGCGGATTTCCAAGCGGAATAGTCCAATTGCCGTCGGCATCCGGTGTTACTGCGCCTAAATCTGTTTCCTCGCCGGTTACAGGATTGAAGAGCAGAGCCTTATATTTAACACCCGGCTCTATTGCTTTCACTTTGCCGGCATTAAAAATTGCCGGCCAATAGATTATTCTCAGCTTGTTTGGAATTCCAGCGGCATAAGCGCCGAAGTAATTGTTCTCGTTCCATGCATCTTCTACCCACTCCGGATGCTGTTCGAATTTCCACCACTCAAATCTCTCAACAAACCGCTTGCAGATTCCTAAATGCTTTGAACCCGGAAGCTGGGCGGCTTCGTCCCATGGAGTATTTCCCCAAGCTAATCCATTCGGCGATGGACCGTAGGGTTTCTCTTTTGTGTTTACCTGCCAAATTCCATTTGCGCCGTATGTATGCCCCGCAGCTCCGTTAAGAATGCATGCCCAGAACATGAATCGCTGGAGTTCCTGACGGCAATATTCGCCTATCCCTTCAAAGCAGACTTCTGAATCTATGACAGGCATCTTTGGCTCACGATTTACAGCCTTAATCATCGTATCTACCGTTGGCTTAACGCTGTGTCTGTCACTGTGACCGGTTTGCAGCATCTCAAAATCTATGACTGATGGGTCTAACAGCTGGTCGCGTCCCTCCTGAACGTGAACGGGATGTATTGATTTCGGTCTTTTGAATCCATCTATTTCTGCAACATATTTGGTTATTTCTGTCCATCCCGCCTTTTGGAATTCTGCATCAGCTTCTTTGGTATCGGACATGTAAAATGGCATTGCAGCTTCACCGGCAAGGCACCAGAATACAGGATAAGCTCCATATCTTGCTACTATATTGCGCCAATGCTTTTTCATCATCTCTACGCCTAACAGCTTAAGATAATATCCCCAGGACCCTACAATACACGGCATAAGACCGGCATTTGTAAGATACTCAATTCTACGGTCTGCATAATCGAAGTATGCAGGATTGATGCTGGTGAATTCTTTATTCCATGGAAAACCGGCTTCATTCAATCCCCTTTCATCAAATTCGGGCATGTCGGGATATAAGCCGGCTACTATTTGTATAACGGTAAAGCCTTTTTCCACACGGTCGACTGTGAGTGATTGAAAACCGCGGGGCCAGTCAAGACGCTTGCAAAAACCCATCCACCATGTATCCGCCAGCCAGAAAAACGGTGTGCCGTCATAATGCTCAAAGTGGCGCTTGTCTGATGCGATTTTTACAGGACCGTGCATGTAAATAGGGTTGTCACCGGTATAGGGAGTAACAATAAACTCTCCGGAGCTGCCATTTATCTCCGGATCATTAGATGCTGCCTTGTATTGGAACTTTTTCAGGTCAGGGGTGGAGAATCGCACTTTCCAAGTGCTTCCGCCCGCCCAGAAAGCAGGCGCCAATATTCGGGATTCATCATCTGATGTGAATAATACATCAACGGTTACTTCATTAAATGGGTCGGCATAGTTTTTTTGTGATGTAAAAGCCCATTCATGCACAATGTTTTGTGTTATAGACTGCATTTGTTTCCTCCAAATTATATGTTATCAATCAAATCTTTGAGAGCGGTTGATGCCCTTTTGAACTGGTCTGGACCGCTATAGCCATACATCTGACCTGCATAAGCAAGATGCGGTTCAAGCGATATGAATCCGACGTATTTGCGATTTTTCAGATCTTTTAGAATCTCTTCTATTTTTCCGTTTCCTTCTCCGGCAGGTTTTACCTGAAATATACCATTTTCTTTTACAGCATCCTTGATATGTACATGCTTAATATATTTAGATACCATATTATATGCATCCGGAAATGGGATTTCATCCTCACATATATAGTTAGCCGGATCAAAGCACGCCATAAGACTTTCGGAACCAATGCTTTCGATTATATCAAGGTTTCGTTCAGCAGTATCGCCGTATATGTTGGATTCATTCTCATGCACCAGCAGAATATCCTCTTTTTCTGCAATAGATGCCATGATGTTCAATCTGCGCATCACTTCATCGCGGTGTATGGCGGGATTGTCCTGTTTAGGAATGAAAAATGAGAAGATTCTTACCATTTTGGCATCAAAATAGTGGGCTGTCTTAACAGCCGTCATGAAGCGGTCAAGGTGGCTGTCGAAGTCATCGGTGATGTTTACTTTTCCGATTGGTGAGCCGATAACTGCAATTCCGATGCCATACTCACTGATTTTTTGCTTAATTTGCAGCAAATCGTCATCAGTAAAATCAAGCACATTTTTGCCCCATACTCCACGCAGCTCTATATAAGATATTCCTTCAGACTTGAGAATATCTAATTGTTCATCTAATTCCGCAGATATTTCATCTGCAAAAGCACATACCCTGAACATATAATCCCCCTTATAAGAATATAATAAGCATTTGATATATAGTTTAAGCATCTTTAGTTTATTATGCAAGTTGAATTGAAATAAACACTTGATATTTTTTAAGCTTGCTTTATATTTGAACATACGATATATTAAAGTTAATATTGAATGTATGAGGTGCAGATATGGAAAAAGACTTAATCCGAATTGATCCTGTTGAGATTAAAGATAATATTTTCAAGCTTGTAGGTTCTGGATGGATGCTTATTACAGCCGGATCAACAGCATCGTATAATACAATGACAGCAAGCTGGGGCGGCGCCGGAGTTATGTGGAGTAAAAACATTGCCTGGTGCGTTGTTCGTCCGCAGAGATACACTTATCAGTTCATGGAGAATAATGATACATTTACGCTGTCATTTTTTAGTGATGAATATCGTGATGCACTGATGACCTGCGGCTCAAAGTCGGGCAGGGATATAGATAAGGCAAAGGCAGCCGGGTTAACACCTGTAAGTGGAGAATTGGAAAACACAACAACCTTTAAGGAAGCAAGAATGGTTGTAGAGTGCAGAAAGCTGTATTTCCAAGATATTCAGCCTGAAAATTTTATTGATGCATCTATAGATGACAACTACCCAAGCAAGGATTATCACAGGATGTATGTAGGTGAAATAATTAATTGCTTTAGGAAATAAACTGTATTTGAATTATTGATCTGGAGCCGGATTGAATTTATTCATTGCCGGCTCCAAGCCTGATTCCATAATCATATCAACAGCATCAACAGCTCTGATGATTGCATCGTTTACAACAATAAGCTCTGATTTGTGAAACTTATTCAGCACGTGGTCTATCATATCTCCGTGGGGCGACCCAATCCCTATGCGGATGCGAGAGAATTCCTGTGAACCAATGCTCCCTATAATCGATTTCATCCCATTATGTCCGCCGGCAGACCCATCCGGTCTTATCCGCAGCCTGCCAAGCGGAAGAGCGACATCGTCATAGATAACAAGAATCTCGTTTGGCTTGATTCGATACCTTCTCATCAACCCGCTTATAGCCTGCCCGCTGAGATTCATGAATGTCATGGGTTTAGCAAGCACAACCTTTTTATCCGCTATAACCCCTTCACCGATATGCGCCTGACTGCGCCGGGATTTTACCTGTATATGATATTTTCTTGCAATTGCATCAAGAACCATAAATCCCACATTGTGACGCGTGTTATGATAATCTGCACCCGGATTGCCTAATCCCGCAATCAGTTTTATATCGGACATTTATTATTTCTTCTTTTCTTTTCCCATTAATTCACGATACTTTTTCACCCAGCCGTCTTTTATGGTAAGCGGCGGACGGCTTATTGCAAGAGCATCTCCCGGCACATCGGATGTAACAACTGTACCGGCAGCAGTAAACGCTCCGTCACCAAGCTCTGCCGGCGCAACAATTGTTGTATGAGAACCGATAAAGGCTTCTTTGCCGATAACAGTGCGGGACTTGTTGTAACCATCGTAGTTGCAGGTGATTGTTCCGGCGCCGATGTTGGTATGCTCGCCTACAGTTGAGTCGCCTATATAGCTGAGGTGCCCCATTGAAACTCTGTCTTCCAGAATTGCTTTCTTTCCTTCAACAAAGTTTCCAAGCTTAACCTTATTCCCTATTTTGCATCCGGGACGCAGATGAGCGAACGGTCCGATTTTTGTATCGTTTCCTACTTCACTTTCTGTAAGGTTAGAAAACAGCACGGTAACATTGTTGCCCAGAGTCATATCTGCCAAACGGGCTCCCGGACCGATTATGCATCCTTCGCCTATCACGCATTTGCCTTCTATATATGTTTGGGGATATAGAATGGTATCTTTGCCTATTACTGCATCTCCAT
This sequence comes from Armatimonadota bacterium, assembly GCA_033808695.1. Taxonomy (GTDB): domain Bacteria; phylum Armatimonadota; class UBA5829; order DTJY01; family DTJY01; genus JAPXND01. Next base: position 4,768 of record JAPXND010000025.1, on the reverse strand, counting down.
CAATATATGTAGATGCAGGATCGATTATTGTTACGCCTTCACGCATAAGTCTTTCGCAGGTTTTAAGTCTCAGCTTTGCGGTTTGTGCAGCAAGCTCTACCCTGTCATTAATGCCCAATACTGCATCAGAATCATCAGTCATATATGCGCTCAGTTTGTAATTATCTTTGTGCATAAGTCCTATTACATCGGTTAAGTAATACTCGTTCTGTGCATTGTCATTTGTAATCAAAGCCAGATATTTGCATAAAGGCTTGGCTTTAAAGCAGTAGATAGCAGTATTGATCTCCTTGATTTTTTTCTGATCCGGCGCAGCATCTTTTGCCTCAACGATACCTATTACATTGTTGTTTTCCTTAATGATTCTACCGTAATGAGCTGCATCATCAAGCTCTGTAGTTAGAACAGTAGCATCATTGTTGTTTTTTACGTGTGTATCAATGAGTGCATTGATGATTTCGGATGAAAGAAGCGGTGCATCTCCGCTGGTTACAAGCACATTGCCGTCAAAATCAGCTAAAAAAGGGACTGCCATTCTGCATGCATCCCCGCTGCCTTCCTGCTTAGCTTGTATTACATAATCTACATCATCACCAAGACCTTGTTTTACTTCATCTGCGCCAAAACCTACAACAACAATGCATTTTTCTATTCCGCTGTTTCTGCATGCATCGATAATATGCCGCGTCATCGGTTTTCCGCATAGTTGGTGCAGAGCTTTGGGAAGATTGGACTTCATTCTGGTGCCTTTTCCCGCAGCAAGTATTACTGCAACGATATCTGACATTTTTTTCTCCTGATTTATAGTTTTATTCTGATTGTTAATATCTCTTTTGGACCCACAGACAGCGGAATTGCTCCGTTATCTGTTTCAAGCTTCTCCAGCTTGCATTCCATGGGGCTGCTTTTCCATGCTTTCTTAAATGGCAGGCTGATGCGCAAATCACCATCAACTTGATATGTATTTGTATTGAAAATGCGGATGATGGCAGCCTTGTTATTCTCTGAAAGCTTTACAGTTGATAGTGTTAGTTCATCCGGAAGCTCCATAAACTTTCCGGATGCGGGCATATCGCCTGAATGAGCATCGGTGGTGAGCGCTATAAGCGGAATTTTGAATCTTTCAACTTCCTGCATTATTGATGCAGGCGGATTGCCATCTACCGGAGTGAATGGATGTATTGCGTATTCAAATTCCAGCCTGCCGGGCATCTGACTCTCTTCTGTGATATATCCTCCTATATTCTGGTCAAATCCTCGGAACAGCGTAAGGGCGATGCTTCTTTGGGGATTATCTTGAACTGCAGCTTCACATAATCCTTTTGTGATAACAGCAAGACCTGTTTCACTGCTGCACACAGCAGCGAAGTTTTTAACAGGCGATTCCTCGCGGGCTTGTTCCATCCAGCCGGTTGTGTCTGGAAGCTTGATATTTCGTTTTACAACATCAAATGCCGTATCTGCAAACCATACAGAGGTATTCAAGCCTGTGGGGAACAGCGCCCTCATTCTGTGATTCTTTGCTTTATTATCTATGATGGTTTTGCATTTGAGCATCTTAGAGCCGGAATCCAGCGTGAATATGCTTGTTATGGGTATAGATACAAGCTTTGAGCTTCTATACTTCCTGTCTTTCTTTAGTTCTGCAGGGAGTTTCATCATATAGCTGATGGTAAGGGATGCCGACATATTGCTCTTTGCGGTTACACTTGCGCTTATGCCGGATATTGCTCCATCATCTGTTGAGAGTATTGCATTATCGTTCTCAGGATATACATGATCCCATCCGTCGCCGTTATCTCCGCAGTCCTCAAGTGAGTGTATGTTTTTATACCACTTGTTGTTCTGCTTATCCAAAAGATTAATGGCGCCGTTGGCATTTGCTTCTGCTTTAATAAACTCGTTTTCTATGGTGTTGGCTGAAGTGTTTTGAATTGCATCATAGGTGATATCGGATGCTGCTTTTTGTTTGTCTGGAGTTACATAGGCAATTTTAAGGGTTTTATATCCATTAGCCGGCACAGATACATTTGCTGTAATATATGTTCTGGACGCCGGCATCCAATAATCTGGTATGCCGCTGAATTTTGGAGAGGTCCCGTGATCCTTGCGCACTAAAGGGATGGAATATACGTCGTCAATTTGCGAATCTACAACATAAGGTATAATATTTCCATCAGCATCTACAAGCGCCGGAACCAGCCCTTCCTTGGCGTTTTGTTCCACTATATCTTTTCTAAGGTTGATGAAAAAGCGGTTGACAGGCCCCATATCCGCCGTACTGCTGTTGTGCAGGGTAACAACTTTCCCCTCGCCGCCGACTTCCAAAGTGTTCAGTTTTTCATCAATTGCCAGAACGCTCTCCCATATGGAGTTTTGTGCAATAAGCCTGGATTGATCGAACCTGTACATCATGTCTTTATGCACCTGATCAAGGGAACATCCTACAATAGAATCGTGCGGATGGTTCAGCAGCAAATAGTTCCATGCAAGATTAAGGAATGGTTTTTGATTATCCCCGCCAACAAAAATCGACCAGGTATGCAGCGGTTCGGCAATGCGTGGAAGAAGATATTCAAGCGCATCATTTTCCTGCTTAAGGTTTACTCTGCTGCTTGCAGTGCCATAAAACAATTCGGCGTAGGTTCCGCTTTTATTTGGCATTCGCAGCTCACCAGTGAACTTCTTCAGCCCAGTGCGCCAGTCATCTCCAAGCGCTTTGCGCAGCTCATGAAGATATTTAAGCATAGATGAGTGCACAAGCTTTGTATGTTTAAAAATCTTGTTTATTCGCTTTATGTAATCTGGAATTGTCCAGTATGCAGGCTGATGATCGTTGCCATCCAGCGTGAACAGCACATTAGTTGTTGAAAGATTCAGCTTCCGCTCCTCGTATTCCAGCAGCGATTCATCAGAAGAATCCCTTAAAACCAGGAAGTCCTGATATCCGGTATATGGATATACCTTTATAAGCAGCACATCAGAACCGTCTGCGCCTTCCCAAAGCATTTCTGTTTTTTCATCCTCAGTGGAGGTGCCTCTGTGCAGAAAAGCCGTATCAATACCGAAGCTTCGCAGTATTTGGGGGAGCTGTGAGCAATGACCGAATATATCTGTTACGTATCCTATCGGCATAGGATCTGTTCCAAAATCTGCGCAAAGTGCATGACCAAGCATAAGGTTGCGCACAATGCTTTCTCCGCTTAGCAGCAGCTCATCCGGCATTACAAACCATGGGCCAATTAGTATCTGCCCGGATTGTATGTGCTTCTCCAGTCTTTCTCTGCTCTCCGGGCGAATCTGCAGGTAATCCAGGAGGCATGATGTTTGACCATCAAGATGGAAGTGTTTGAAATCCGGTTTTTGCTCAAGGAGGTCCATCAGCATATCGATTTGAAAGACAAGCCTTTGCCTGTATCCTTGAAAATCCTGATACCATTCTCTGTCCCAATGTGTATGGCTGAGAACGTGCATTATTGCCTTTTTGTTAGTCATGCTGATAACTCCTTGTTAAAAATTGTTATATCAATTTCTGTTACATATTATAATATCAATTCTTACGGTGGCAATCAAGCAGTTTGGTTTACTGCTGTAATATTTTTTGAATACAGCGTTTAAATGCCGGCAAAAATTGTTTTAAAAAACTTTAAAAAAATGTATTGACAAATCAACAATTGTGATGTACTCTATATAGTATATAATAATAACAAGTGTCAGATAATTACTAAACCACACAAGAAAAATAGTTAAAGGAGAAAAGTGATGAAACATAACTCTATTATGAAATATTTTTTGTTTCTTTTATTGCTGTTAACTATTCAGATTGTTAACGCGGATGATCCACCAGACATAACCTTTGAATGGAAGCTAACCGGTAAAGAAATACTTGTGGAAATGGCGGATATTGACAGTAAAGCGCCAAGGGGAATATTTGCCATTGATCCCGAGGTCGAAAAACCTGTGCCAAAGCTGCTTATCCAAAATGCATATAAACCGGAATGGGATCCAAATCATAGATTTTTTTTATATCTTGATGATAGAAATATATGGATTGCAGATAAAGAAGGAAATGCAAAAATAGCTTTTGGCAGAAGATTTCCTATTACCAATTTAGATCCTTTAGATCCTCCAGCTAAATGGATTACAAACGGCAGATTAATTTATAAATTTAGATTCAATTCTATAGGCACTGCTTTTCTGATTGCTTTTAATGAAGCAAATTGTATGGATATAAAAGACTGGAAATATAAAGGGGCAGGCAAAGCTATTGTATCATGGGAAGGAACAGTACACAATCCAAAAGTTGACCTTAAAGATGTAATGATCAGCAGAGATATAGATATGTCACCAGATGAAAAGCAAGTTGTTCTGCAAAATGCACCTTTTGCACCCATGGATTTGAGAAACAATGAAAGCAAGTTATATATTTGTGATATAACATTCAATGAAGAGGAAAGCATTAAAGAAGACTATTTTTACTCTGATTTTTATCTTATAAAGAAACTCCCAAGAAGACTTACAAATCTTGGAGATGATGTATGCGAAGTTAATCCTAAATGGTCACCAGATGGGAAATGGATAGCTTTTACGGTTGTTCATTTGAATAAAGGCTACATGGCGCCTGCAGTATGCAAGCCGGATGGCAGTGAATATATGGAAATACTTCCGGAAAACCCATCACAATACAATGGTTCAATGTGGTATACCGAAAAAGGATGGACACCAGCAGTTGGATGGGATGGTAAAATTGAGAAACCCGGATATAGTG
>JAPXND010000024.1:0-23014 GCA_033808695.1 Armatimonadota bacterium | reverse complement strand
TGCAATATCATCCATGCCATAAAACCGCTTCATGCCAATTCGCGCCGCATGTGCATAGCTCCCATCATGTATAAGATGATAATACGGCTCAAACATCTCCCATTTCTCTTTTACATCTCCGCCATCCGCCACGAAAGCATTGAGTGATGACTGCGGCATTCCCGCTGTTTGAAGGTCATTGCTGCAGTAATGGCTGAAAAGCAGAGAAAAATCCGTATTGCGCGCCACTCGCTCTTCCTCTGCCGGAAGATGCTCATGTGTATCCACAATCTTCATATTCTCCATATATTCCATTAACTGCTTATATGCTGAATCAAACTGATTAGAATACATGGTATACCTCCTTTTTTTGTAACATTATTTTATAACATCAATAACATTATTCCTTCATCTAAATTCAAAAAAACGAACATACTTTATATCATTGTTATATTGATAAATCCATGCTATAATATAATGGTTGTGAAAAACTTCACAATCTTAGCCGTTATTACATATGGAGACATCCTTGAACAAAAACATCAAAGTACCTATGGCAGCATTGGTTCGGCTTACTACCTATCTGCGCTGTCTTAATGAAATGAAGCAATCAAACGTGCAGACCATCTCTTCATCAGATATTGAAGATGCAACCGGCATCAACGCTGCACAGTTCCGCAAAGACCTCTCCTACTTCGGCGAATTTGGGAAGCCCGGTGTGGGATATAACATTGATGAACTTCATGATACAATCGCCCGCATTCTGAAGGTAGATGAAGAACGTCCTGTAATTCTAATAGGCGCCGGAAATCTGGGATCCGCCTTGTTAGGATACTCGGGGCTTCCGGAGAACAACTTCCGTATAGTAGGTGTTTTTGATAATGACCGTCATAAAATAGGCTACAAGCTCTGGGACAACGAAATATACGACATCTCCACAATCAAGGCGCGGAATGCCAAAATCGGCGCAAAAATAGCCATTTTAACGGTTCCGGTCAAATCCGCCCAAGATGTAGTTGATGACCTTATAGAATCTGGAATAAGCCTTATACTCAACTTTGCACCTGTACCCATCCATGTATCAAAAGACATAATGGTCCGCAATGTGTGCTTCATTCAAGAGCTTACTATTCTATCGTATCACCTTAAATCGTAGCTTCTATAATGAAGGATAATACAGCTCAACATATAACTCTATCTTAGTAATATAGAATTTAGAGGTGATTTCATATGGCTTCAACAGATAAATTTGCACTTCTATTGATTATAATGATATCTGCCATATCAATTTCTTCCAGGCTGTCGGCAGATAATATTCACACCATCAAAACCCCTTCATTAAATGTGGGAGTATCATACGGAACGTTAGCAGTCATCAAAAGCAATCTTACGAATGAAAGATTTGCTTCAAGCTCTTCAGACAAAAGCCTTGCAGGATTGCAGTCAGCGCCAATGAAATCGGCAATGTTCTCAACTGCCACAGTAGCAACAGAAAAATCAGACACAAACATTCGACAAACAGCCATATGGGATGATCAATCCAAATGCACCAGTTATTACAAAACTGATGAAAATGGGGATATTCTAATAACACAATATGGGAAATCTACAAATGGCGGATTATACGGTATATCATGGGGGATAGTCGGCATTCCGGATAGTTTCACCATTCTGGCACCCGGTGAAAGCGGGCAGAAATTTGGTTCTGATGCAGCTGATGGCATCCGCCGCTTTGATTATCCATTCACATGGGAATCGCCCTTTGTTCTTATCCAAGGAGAGCAGGGCGGAATAATTGTATATGCGGAAGATCCAGCGCTTACATTCAAAACACTCTTTGTAGAGCATACTGACAACACCTTCTTAATAAGATTTGAATCTCGAAACCAGGCGCCGTTTGACAACCAAAAATACATCAAATCGGTTAAATGGCGGATTTCGGCATACAAAGGTCCTTGGCAAAAAGGCGCCGAAATATATCGTCAATGGATGGTTAAGCTCCTAAAGCCCATTCCCTTAACAAAGAAAACTCCTGCATGGGCGAAAGACATACAATTTGTTGTAACCATGGGAATGGATATCCCTATTATAGGAGAGCTTGCAAAGAAAGTAGATCCTGTCAAAACCCTTTTGTATATCCCAGAGTGGCGCAGAGACGGCTACGATCGCAATTATCCCGATTACACCGCTCTGCCGGCTTTTCCGAAATTTGTAGATGCCGCACACAAGCTGGGATTCAAAGTTATGGCTCATGTAAACTACTTTGGCTGCGACCCCAAAAACCCTTACTATGAACAGCTGAAGAAATATCATCTCAAAGACCCTTTCACTAAGGAGCTTCAATGGTGGTGTCCGCATGTAGATCAAACTATTAAAATAGCTTACATAAATCCCGCAAGCAAGCTTTGGCGCAGGATATTTGTATATAAAATGAAGGAACTTGTTGACAATTACAAGGTGGATGCACTCCACATAGACCAAACCCTTATTATGATGAATGACGCCAACGGAATTATAGATGGAATGAACACCATTCAAGGAAACATTCAGCTTCATAAGGATTTATACAAAGCTATTCCTAACGTTGCAATAAGCGGTGAAGGCTTAAACGAAATAACCTGCATATATGAAACATTTGCCCAGCGCCATGTAATAGGAATTGACCTGTGGAACGGCACATGGAACAACCACCTGTTATCACAGGCTCATCCCGTAAGTTCATATATCCTGACACCTTATACTACTATGTATGGATATCTGGGAATGCCTAATGCATCACAAAATACCGGAACATTTACAGCATGGAGAAAAGCTTACGAAAACTTTGGGGTGATTCCAACATTGCCGCGTCCCACCATCGAACAAATCAGGGATTCGGATAACGTTACATCATTAATCTTGAATGAAGCAGTCTTCTTCCAGAAATATCATCCCGTCCCCGATTTTGATTCCATCTGGAAACCAAATGACCTATTCAGATATAAACTAAACAATGGGAATTATGCACTCTATAGAAAAGACAACGGCGTAGTATTTGGCGTTGAAGATGCAGATGGCAAAACCAACATCCTTTCCCGCCGCATATACGGCGTAAACAAAGTGGAAATAGACGGTTCGATACCCGGCTGGCGCGGTTACAACGAACAAACAATAATCGGATTGAATCCAAACATCAACTACTTCTGGGTTCAAAAACCAAGAGAGATGGATACACTCCGCATTTCAGACATATCCATAGATAACATCACTCTGGCAGATGCTGGTGTGCATGATTCGTTCGCACGCTTCCGTCTTGATAATCTGGCTGCCAATATCACCCTTTGGGATTTCACCGGCGCTGCATACGGCGGCGTTTTGTTTGCCAATGGCGCAGAAAGCAGACACTCCGGCGCTTTCTTCACAAATGAAAGCGGAGGAAACATCCAAAATGACGGCAAAAACCTGGCTGTGCATCCGCCATGGATGAGCAATGAACCATCGCCAAAAACAGACAGCCAAACCTCAGCGGGCATAACCTTTGTTGAATACACTATCGATTTCCCTGAGGTAAGCAAAATCACATTCTCAACCGGACTTTCGATACGGAATGAGGCTGTAGGCAAATCAGATGGCATAGAGTTGAAAGCAACAGCATCAGACAATGAAATAAAACTCTCGGATAAATTGTTTAACGACCAATCTGAACCAGTACATATGGTCATGGATCTATCACCATTCTCCGGCAAAAAAATCAAACTCCGGTTTGAGATAGGTCCTGGTCCAAAAGGCGATCCATCCTTTGACTGGGGGTTAATCATCAGCCCTAAGATAGATTTGGAATTCAAGCAGCAGGGAAGTGTTGACCTGGTATCCAACACCAAGCCAGATTCGATATTAACTGCAGATGGAGATGCAGAAATAATAGATTTAGCAGACAACACATACAAAATCAACCTGCAGCTGCCCAATACTATTACAATACCATTCACAGCGCCAAAGAATGTAAAACTGCCATGCAAGCTCGCTGATATGCAATTCAACCATTCAGCTCTAACTTCCGACGGTAGAGAAATGGAACCGTTTGGTTATTCATCAGCCGGCTATGATAACGCAGCTTGCAATAATGATACCAGAATGGCGCTTAATATCCATCCACCGGACTTCGGTAAAACTATGGTTGATTATTATCTGCAGCTGCCCAAAACTCCATCAAAGCTTGTTACGGCAATTGGCCTGAAAGATGGCTCTAAATCTTCCGGAGTGATATTTGAAATATGGCTGAACGGCAAAACGGTATTAAGCCAAAAACTTATTCCAAACAGCGGATGGATTCCTATTGAGGTGGATTTGACGCCATATGCGGCAAGGCCGCTGATGCTTACATTCGCAGCGGACTCAATTGATTCCGCATACTTCGATTGGGCAGTGTGGGCTGATCCGGTAATAGTAAAGAAATAACAAACACCGCACATCTGATAATCACTTAATGAGTCAGATGTGCGGCATATATCAATCTATTTGCAAACAGGCATCCAAACTTCCATAGGAGTTGGTTTTCTGTTGCTCCATGAATAATACGGAATAGCTGTTACAGTTGTTTTTTTGCCCTTATCCGCTTCCCTATACAGCTTTTCGGCATTTGCATCCTGCTCTGCAGCTCTTGCCTCGCCCTTTATAACAACTATCCCTCCAAGTAAATCAGGCTCCCATTTAGTTTTGAATTCTGTATCTTCCGGAATGTAAATGTCTCGGAGCAATGACTTCTGGTCAATCTCTTCAAAGCAATAAACCAATGGACCGCGCTGAATTGCTATTCGGCCTTTGTTCTCAACCACCTTAGGATGCGACTCCATCATCTGCACCTTCATCGGCATATTGAGTATCACTTCATTGCCATAGCACCACTCCCGCTTTATGGAGATAAACCCTTTATCCAATGAAGATACCTTCTGTTTCTTCCCATTTACAGTCAAAGAAGGCTTTTTGCACCATTCCGGAATGCGCAGCCGAAGCTCAAATACTTTGGCGTTCTCTGGTCTTAATTCTATTGATACCTTTCCATCCCATGGATAGTTGGTTTTCACTTTTAATTGAACTCTATTATCACCAAGCTGCACATCCAATTTATTGCCGATATACATATTCATCTGGATAGTATCATCATCGGCAGCATAAATGTATCCCCCTATCGATGCAATTGTGCGTGAGATGTTGGGTGGACAGCAGGCGCATCCAAACCAATCCGACCGTTCTACATTCCCTATAGAGGCAAGCGGATTAGCATAGAAAAACTTCTTTCCATCCAACGATACACCATCAAGAGAACCATTATAGAGCGCCCTTTCCATCACATCAAAATATTCCGATTTTCCGCGCAGCAAACCCATCCTCTGGCTCCACATTGCCATAGCTATAGATGCACAAGTTTCCTGATACGCCGATAGATTCGGCAGATCATAATCAGTTGTAAAACCTTCAATGCCTCCGCCGGGACCCATCCCTCCGGTAATATACATCCTCTTTCCAGCAGCATTGCTCCACACTCTATCAAGCATACTGTCGAGACCGGCATCCGGCTTATGCACAAGAACATCCGCCACACCCGAAAACAGATAGAGCGCTCTTACTGCATGACCTTTGATTTCACTATGGTCGCGGATTGGCATATCATCTTGAAAATAATCGCTCTTTAACGGAAGTGAGGGATCAACATTAAAAATCCCTTTGCCTCTGTTATCTAAAAAGAACCAAGCAAGATCAATATATCGCTTTTCGCCTGTTGCCCGCCAAAGCTTGATTAAAGCAAGCTCAATTTCCGGATGCCCAGGATATCCCATACTTTTACCGTCAGAATCCCCAAATATCGAGTCTATATGGTCTGCCATTTTAACAGCCACATCCAGCAGCGTCCTTTTGTTTGTTGCTTCATAATGAGCAACTGCCGCTTCAAACAGGTGACCTGCTGTGTATAACTCATGCTTCAATGCCAGATCTACAAATTTGTTTTCCGGCTCCACAACCTGAAAATACGAGTTGATATATCCATCTGGCTGCTGTGCCTTAGCGATTTTTTCAATTATTTCGTCAAGACGTGCGTCAAGCTCCGGATCCGGAGTTGTTGACAGTGAATACGATGCAGCTTCTATTGCTTTGTAAACATCAGAATCAGTCCATGGGGGACCAATAAATCCTTCGCGTGCATGCTTGCCAGCCAATTCTATATTTTGTATAGATTTGGTGCTGTCAAGAAGATCCAGCATAAGCGGGATAGTTACAGTTCTGTTTGTTTCCATTCTTTTCTTCCAGAACTTATCGGTTATCTCAACCTTGCTGTATGATACTGGTTTTAGAGTCATAGTGTTATCTCCTGCTGCAAATGTTGATATAGGTATTATAAGGACTGCCGCAATTATTATAAACGATTTAATATATGATTTCATACACTTTGCCCTTCTTATTTCAAAATCACATGAATAATATATAATATCACATCACCCTATTAACAATACAATAATATTTTACTATTATAAAACCAAAAAGCCAAATAAAAAGGCGGTCGGAATATATCCCAACCGCCGTTATCATATCACTTTCAGCAATTACATTCCGTAGTCGCCGTAATCTCCTCCGCCTGGCGTTGCAGGAGCAGCTTTCTTCTCTGGCTTCTCTGCAACCATTCCTTCTGTTGTAAGAATCATAGAAGCTATACTTGCCGCATTCTGAAGCGCTGATCTTGTAACCTTTACAGGATCAACAATTCCAGCCTTCATCAAGTCTACATACTCTTCTGTTGCAGCATTAAGACCCATGCCCTGATCAAGATTCTTGACCTTCTCAACCACTATCGATCCTTCCAAACCTGCGTTTGCAGCGATCTGTCTCAATGGCTCTTCCAGCGCTCTTCGAACGATACTAACTCCAACCTTCTCATCGTCTGAAGAACCAAGACCTTCCAGCGCCGGTATAGCGCTTATTAGTGTTGCGCCGCCGCCTGCTACAATTCCTTCTTCTACTGCTGCACGGGTTGCAGAAAGTGCATCTTCAAATCTATGCTTCTTCTCTTTAAGCTCTGTCTCTGTTGCTGCACCAACTTTTATAACTGCTACTCCGCCTGCCAGTTTTGCTAATCTCTCCTGCAGTTTTTCGCGGTCATAGTTAGAATCAGTTGTTTCCATCTGTCTTCTAATAAGGTCTATTCTGCCTTTAACAGCTTCTGTAGAACCTGCGCCTTCAACAATTGTTGTAAGCTCTTTTGTTACAATTACCTTCTTGGCGCTTCCCATCATTGCAAGGTCAATGTTTTCAAGTTTAAGACCAAGCTCTTCAGAGAGAAACTTGCCGTCTGTAAGAACTTCTATATCCTGCATCATGGCTTTTCTTCTGTCGCCAAATCCGGGAGCCTTAACTGCTACAACATTCAGGGTGCCGCGAATTTTGTTTACAACCAGTGTTGCCAGTGCATCACCATCTACATCTTCAGCAATGATAAGCAGCGGTCTGCGTGCTGAAGCTACCTTTTCAAGAATAGGAATAAGATCTGCTGCTGCGCTAATCTTTTTCTCATGAAGAAGAATTAACGGCTCGTCTAAAACCGCTTCCATTCTCTCGCTGTCTGTTACCATATAAGGGGATATATATCCTTTATCAAACTGCATACCTTCAACTACCTCAAGAGTAGTTCCGGTACCCTTTGACTCTTCTACTGTGATAACGCCGTCTTTGCCGACCTTATCCATTGCGTCAGCTATCAGCGATCCTATCTCTTCGTCATTTCCAGCGATTGATGCAACGCTTGCAACTGATTCCTTGTCTGTTACTAATGTGCTTAGTTTCTTTATCTCTTCTACTACTTTTTCAACTGCAAGATCTATGCCTCTTTTAACAACCATAGGATTTCCGCCGGCTGCCACATATTTAAGTCCTTCATTAACAATCGATTGTGCAAGAACAGTTGCTGTTGTAGTACCGTCTCCTGCTATATCGTTAGTCTTAGATGCTACTTCTTTTACAAGCTGAGCGCCCATATTCTCATATGGATCTTCTAATTCAATCTCTTTTGCTACTGTTACACCATCTTTTGTAATGGTTGGCGCACCCCATTTTTTATCTAATACAACGTTTCTGCCTTTAGGGCCAAGAGTAACTTTAACAGCATCTGCTACTGCATTTACGCCTCTCTCAAGCGCACGTCGAGCTTCTTCATCATATGCAATAATTTTTGCGGACATAAATTCACACTCCTTTGCGTTTTATTATCAAACTTATTCTATAACCGCGTAGATAGCATCCTCATCAAGGATGGTATATTCTTCACCTTTAAGCTTTACTTCTGTTCCGCCGTATTTTGAATAGATTACGGTGTCTCCTTCTTTTACCGCGATTGCCTTGCGTGATCCATTTTCTAGAATTCGTCCGGGACCAACTGCTATAACTGTACCTTCAGATGGCTTCTCCTTCGCTGTATCCGGTAGAATTATACCTCCTGCGGTCTTCTCTTCTTCAGCTTTAGACTTTACAATCACCTTATCACCAATTGGTTTAAGCATTGACTGTATCACCTCCTTGATTTATTCACTATAAACTTGTTTAGCACTCTATTGCTGCGAGTGCTAACTATTATAATAGTATAACATCCTGCACACAATGTCAAGATTTTATGAAATTCATTTTAATATCTATTCCCATAGCGCAAAAAAGTTCGCAGGAAGTCATTTTATCCTTAAAGCTGTGTTTATTCCCTATACAAAAAAATCCTCTGAAGGTATATTAAGCTTCAGAGGATTATGAGCAAATAGAATAAAGTAAGTTTAGTCAACCTTTACTACAAATGTAACGGTTCCTGATGAACCCGCCGCTAAAGTACCTGTGAAATCCCAGAAAATATCGCCTGCAGCGCCAACATCCGGTTTTGTAATTGTGCAGGCAGTTAAATTAAGCGGCAATGTATCAAACGCTGCGCTTATAAAGGTTGTATAAGCAGGCGTCATATCATTAATCTTTACATTGCTTATAGATTTATCGCATGTGTTGGTGTATGTTATTGTATATGTTACATTGTCTCCAGATAATGCCGTTGTTTTATCTACACTCTTTACCAGCTTAAGCTCTGTGCCGCATTGACTTCCTACTATGGTATTATCTCTTCTGGTGTATGTTCTAGCCAAAGCAGGATTTGCATTTAAATAATCAAATTCGGCAGTTACCGTTATCAAATTTGAAGCGCCAAATGGAGCATTCGGTGGAACCACATCTTTTATCAATATGTTGACATCCTGATTCAACGATACGTTTATTGGGCCTGTTATCAACGGATCATCAGCATCCAGAATACCATCTCCATTTGAATCTAAATACAGATACTGCGTCCAGCCTTGAACATGCGGGGTCATTGTGTTTGTAATGGAAAAGCTGACTGTACCTTCTGTTCTTGCCGTAAACTTATGAGGATATACAACTATTTCCCCGGGTACCGCATGCTTCTCACCATCATTTATAAAAATGTTGTCCGGAACATCTCCAAAGTCTAATCCTTCGTAAACCATTCCTAGAGAGCCTGTACCTTCCATTGTATCTATGTCGCGATAATATGTACTACTGATGGTATTGCCAACATCAGCGCCCGTAGATACATATCCCGGTAAATTCGTTTGTTTTACCCTTACCACAGAATCTGTATAATGAGGAACCCATAATCTATATCTTCCAACTGCATCTGTAACTGTAGAATCGTATACCGTTCCAGAAACGCTGCCACTCACTGATACAGGCGAACCGGGTATAAATGTTCCTTCATCATTAACGCCGTTATTTGCTGTGCCATAATTAGAACCGTCGTCTACAAACACCACACCTCGAACAACTGTGCCATGCCACAACCCAAAGTTTTGCTCTATTAAATCTCCATTAACTGCTGAAACATTTTCTCTTAAACACCCTGCAGCTTCTGTTCCTAACCATCCCGGCTGAACATAAACAATATGCTCATTGGGATCATCATTATTATCAACAATTAAATTAAATTCGCAGCCGCCAATCACTCCTGGAATTACATAATATCCTGTATCAGGGTCTACAGGAACTACAAACGGCACTAGTCCCGTTGATAATTCTATTGCTTTAACATACAAGCCGGTTATTCCGGTACCTGTATCTCCATACGAACGTGTAAAATTATGATCCTTGTCTTCATACACATATCCGGATATATTATATCGTGGAACCGGAACTATTGCATTTGTATCTGTAGAGCTATTATTAGAAGGTACAGGATCTACAAAATCATCAACTACTTCAACGGTTGCTGTATTGCTCACAGTAGTTTCATCGGTTGGCAGAAGTCTTGCTTGCAGCATTAGAGTTATAGATTCGCCTGCAGGTACGCTCAACCCCTCCCATATGCCGGTTTCTGGATCATAATAACCGCGTGTTACTGTAAAAACCGGATCGCATAAATCTACCGGAAGTATATCTATTATCTTTAGGGTTTCAACCGTACTAGGTCCATTATTAGTAACAGTAATACTGTAGTTTAAAGTTGAACCCGGTTCTACTTGTGTAACGCCATCTGTTTTAACTATTGCTAAGTCCGCTTGAGGTATAAGTGTACTTGAATCCGAAGCTGTGTTATCGGCTAGGTTTGTATCTATTACTCCCATCGGAGGAAGAACTGTTACTGTATTAACAAGAGTCCCCCGCGCTTTTGGTCTAATCATAGCTGTTAGGGTAAGCGTTATGGTTTGACCCGGAGCAAACGTCAGCCCTGTCCAATCGCCCGTGTCGGCGTTATATGTTCCAACGCTTGGCGTGTATACAGGATTTTTTAAAGTTGGCGGAAGCTCCTCAGATACTCTCACAGAGTTTAATGTCATTGCACCGTTATTTTTAACACTAATTGTGTATGTTACTGGTGTACCCGGAACTGCCGTTGTGCTGTTGTCTGTTTTGGTAACAGTTAAATTAGATGTAAGAGAAGGGTTAGATACTTCCACCCGTATAGGCTGTTCTGGTCCAGGACCATCAGGATCTACATATGCAACATTAGTAATAATTGGAGGCGGGTTCTGTTTAGCTCTAACTCTAAATCGAACAGTTGCCGTGCCATCTATAGCAATTACACCCGGCGATGCCCCAGGACTGTTAATTTCGTTTGGGGTGGAATATGGCATAACATTATTGGGCAGATCTGGTACAGATGTACCATTCAAAGTTGTTGAGTTGTTTATATAGTTTACCGCATCAGGCATAACATCATGCAGCGTTGTTCCAGAGGTGGGGGCTGTTCCTGTATTCTTCACTGTTATTGTATATGTTACTGTCTGATTGCCGGATACTGCGCCAGCTACGCTTGTTGCTTTATTCACCTCTAAACGCGCTATTTTTGTTACTGCCGGATTAGTTACAAAATATGCAGTCATTATAGGACTGTTGGATACTTCACGATAATCATATAACCAAAAGGCTGTGTTTCTATATTCAGCTGCTGCAGGCGGCAATGGCATACCGTTTACTCTTGCCTGAAATGTTACCGTTGATTCAGCTCCTATTGGAATGTTGCCAATAGGAAATCCATCGGCTGTGTTGGCTTCAGGGTGTGATACCCCATTCAGCGTAATAGATCCCGGAATAAAGGATACTCCTTGCGGAAGATAGTCAAAGAATATTACATTTTCTGCGTCAGATGTTCCATTATTTCTAATCTTTACTGTATATGTTAAGATATCGCCCAAATACGTAGTTGCTTTATCTACAGTTTTACCATAATAATCAAACTGAGGTGAACCTACTTTGATCTGAAAACCAAGCGCATTAATCATATACTGATCTCCAGATGTGGTGCCTCTTATTACAACCTGATTCTGACTATGACTCATCTGAGCTGAAACATCAACCGCTGTAATATCCCATCCTTGACGGACCATAGATCCAAAGCTGCCGGGAGTAGCGTTGCTTGTTCCAAATGTTCCCGCCGTGTCTAAGAGTCCATTATCATCGTTAATTTGTCCACAGAAGAAGTTGTTTATGTTGTTATTAGGTCCCGACACTGGTGCAAGCGTAGCTACAGATCTTCCAATTCTCATCTGGTCGCCAGTTATACCTGAATCACCCTCAGTTGCACTTACAAATAGCTTTGCATGTAAGGGACCTGTTGGCGGAGTACCAAAGTCCGTTATAGTTGATGTAGTTGTTGTTGTACGAGATGTTATTTCAGAGCCTGTATATAATGACATGCTTCTGTTCGGAAGTGTATCGTTTTGATACACAACAGCAAGCGTCCAACCTGCATGACCGCTTTCAGAATCATACATATCATTGGTAGCGGCAACATTACCAGTGGCATATGTGCCAGCCCCGCCTGCTTGTACAAGTGAAGTAACATCTGCAGATCTTACATAATAAGTCGGATTTGATAATGTTCTGCTGGTTATTGCATCAGGCGCAACTGAATAAGTGCCTGCCGGTGTTGTAAAAACAACAGGATCATTTATATAGGCTGAAACGTCTTGGTAGTAATAACCCCTATAGGTTCCGCCCCATACAAGCTCTGCATAAAGAACTGTACTTCCAGCGGGCATTCTTAATTGTGCGGCAGAATTGTTGAACCACCAGTTTCCGGTTGTTCCATACGGATACGACATATAGGATGATGATGTATCCGTTGTTATAAATGCGCCTATAGAACTCCTTGTTCCCCAATACTGCGATAACCCTAAAGTATTGCCGGTGAATGTAATGGCTCCTTTAGCAATAGTATTATATCTAAGTATATATGCAGCCTCTGCGGGCATGCAGTTTACAGCATAAAGAGATATTATCATACACACAATAAGTGCAAATCTATTATGTAAGGCATTTAATATATTGATTTTTGCGGCTGATTTTTTTAAGTTCATATTCTTATATCCCGCTTTTATTATGTTAACCATGAATTCTATATGTTTAGAAACTGTTTTCATCAAATTTCACACGTATTCTTAAATATAGTCCTTTATTAGTATAACTTTCATTTGAAAAATCTGGGTCTTTAAATCCAAAGACGTTATAACCTATACTTGTCCAAACATCTCTCTTTACTCTGTAACCTACTTCAAACCCTAATCCACCTGTTCGTGAACGACTGTCGTTGGTGAGCAGTTTTGATGCTATTACTCCGATATCCCAATCTTCCGATAGATCACGAGTGTATCTTAGCTGTGCAAGATGCGTAATGGAGTCACTTGTTATTCCATTTGACTTCTCATTAAGGAGCTTAACTGCATAATGCGCTGAATATACATCCTTGCTGCTTGGCTGATAATTTAAATCTGCAGAAAAGATATGTGCATATCGTTTGTATTGGAAATCAGCTGATGTAGAGTCATCCTCTTTTCTGAACTCATATTTTGCCAATCCATTCCATTCATCCTCATCAGCCTGTCTATATGCAAATCCAAGCTGTAGACGTTCTTGCAGCTTTCTTCCGTTGTTGGGTTCGTCCATTTTCATAAGGCTCCAAACGTTTCTGCCAAGAAAAGTCCAATCTTTATCAAGTTTTGCTGCTGCTCCAATAGTTGCCATATAACTGTGAGTGTTGGCGCTTTTTCTATACTCTATCCTTGTAGAATTTCTAAACTTTTCAGAATCTTTGTATTCAAATCCGCCGGTGATAGCAAATGTATTGTTGCCGGTTTCACCCTCTAAGCTTTTTATCTGCTCAAGTGATGCATTTATCTTTAGTTTAGGTGAAATATCCCACATGTTTCTAAGACCGATTGCTGCCTCCGTCTGCAAGCCGGATAACGAGTCTTTTGCACGATATTCGCTGAATAAGCGTCCACCCTTCATATAATCCGTATCTATACCAAAAACAGTTATATTCTGTGTTTTGTTTGTGTTAAGCGTATATCTGCCCTGCAGTGATGATATAAACTCATGCCGCGCATACAGCCGTCCACGATTAGCGAACTGATAATCGCCGCCTAATGCCAGTACCTTTTTGCTTGCATCATTTATATCCTGCTCATATTCACCGTATATGCTTGTTTGAGGCGCTTTTGGCAGCTGTCCTGTAAGTTTTAACCGCACACTTGTAAAGTCAATAGCTTCCTTCTTAACTTCTCCGTCATTATCATACGTTTTTGCCTCATCCCTGGCACGCCTTATACCTACTTCTACAAATGTGTTGTTTTTGTATGCTTTTTCCACAGCAAGCTCTAATCCCTCGCTGTTGTTTTCATTGGCAAGATCCCTTGATTTTATTCCTTCAGCCTTAATCTTAGTATTATTGTTATACTTGTACAGCAATTTTATACCAGATTCACTTCGTCCTCTTGACAGGTTTGATGAAGAATTATCAAACAATAGATCAGATTCGCCGGCATAAACACGTGCGCTTAATTTCTTAGAATCATGAATAAGCTCAAATCTCTTTGCGCTTCCGCTTCCAAGTATGCTTCTTTCTGTATGTGCATATTCAGTAACCAATGTTGTATCAGGATTAAGTGCAAATGAAGCATTCATACTATACATGGTAAGATCTCTTAGCTGATCATCATCTTTAACCCATGAAGCGCCTAATTCTATTTTATCTGTTACCTTATACTGACCATCTACACCTGTTACCCAATGCTTAGGTCCGCCCTCATCCAGTTCATATGTAACTCTTATAAATATAGGGTTTAGATTTGAATCTAAGCTTGGCACCGGGAATTTTATAATTAAGCTGCCGGTTAGATATTCAATATTATAATCTGTATATCTGGATAAGTATTTTGTGCTTATTATCAAGCCTCTATGATTTCTATCTCTTGTTATTATTTCAACACGTTCGCTGTTTATCATTCTGCCGTCAGTATTTAAATCAAACGGCCCGGAGGTTCCATTCGCCGCAAACACTTGAATTATCTGGCGGGAACTATCATAGCTTGCAAAAGCATTAAATGCTGCCTTATCTGTTTCATAATGGAACTTACTGCCTGTTAAGCTTCTGCTATACGCCCCAAGCGATCTTGCCGAATCAGTCTCCCAGGTTGTAAAGTCGCCATACAGCAAGTATGTTCTGTTTTTATCAACGCGAATATACAGCTTGCTGGTAGACTGTGCATCATACCCGCGGGTTGATACATCACCATATACCGGATAGTATTCATCCGGCTGTATATCACGGAACATTCGGTCTTCTGTATCTTTATCGGTATCATATCTTGCAGTCAGCAGATAATCACCTTTTATCTTGCCCTTCAGGAATAACGCTGCACGAATACCTGTATCTATACTTCCGGAATTGGTCATATTCGCCAATTCCTGTTCAAATCCATCGGCCTTGCGTGCAGGAACCAAATTGTCAAAATCTAAATCATGCACTCTTATTATACCGTCGATCAAACCAATCGCCATCATCGGTCTAAGCTCAGGCACAAAAGTTATAGCTGCTTTTTCTTCAAACATTCCGCTGGATATTCTTATTAATGCATTTCCCGGTGTTACAGGAGCCTTAAGATTGAATACTCCGCTTCCACCTTCAATATACACCTGGATGCCGGGTTCGGTATTGTTTATGTCTTCAACATCCCAAGATCCCTTATCTGTTTCCAGTGTAACAAGCGTCCTGCTGGATATAACAACATCGTTATCGTCTGCAATAGTTATCTTAAATGGTATCAAGGTTTTGCCGTCAGCAGGATATTGTCTCTTTTCATACTGCACTTTCAATTTCCCAAAGCTGCCGGGAGCAATGACTTTGATTTCCTTCTTTTCACGCTCATTGCCAAACTGGTCTATCATAGATGCATTTATGGTATTCTCTCCGCCATTAAGGTTAACGCCAATATACTCCCATGCTTCCAGCTGTGCAGATTCTAAAACGGCTTTCTTGCCTACTCTGTCATCAGTTATTTCTTTGCCATTAACAACCAACTTAAATGTAGAACCCATCATCCCTTTTATTCTTACATTAATCTGATCAATGGCTAATGTATCACCATCTTTAATATCAATAAAGTCAAAGGTGTTATCTAAGCTTATCATTCTTTCTTCGAGATTGATAAGCGGAGCCTTTATCCATGTTGATTTTGCTTCAGGCAGATTGCTGTTTTTCGAATCGAGTTCTATTTTACCCGGAACTAGTTTTAATGCACTGCCTTCAACTTTGCCGTTTACTATTCCGGTTGCTGCTAATCCTCTTCTGTCACTCTGCAGACGCGGTTTGCCATCCGGAGAAATAGTTGCCTTCAATCCATACTCTATTTCAGAGAACACTTTCTTCATATTAGATCGTCGGTCTTCCACATTCTGTCTTACCGAGTCTAATCCAGATACTTCTCTGAAATTGGTTTTATGCATCTCAGCGTTTTTCAGATCAACAAAAGCTGTTGTTTCGCTGTTTGATTGTCTTGTATTAGAATATCTGAAATCAGAGCCTTGAGGCGCTGTTGTAATATCAATTTTAATAATATGAGTAGTTGGAGTTACGCCGTAAAAACTATACTTTCCATCTTTATCGGTAATTACATAATTACCGTTCTCCATGTATAATCTTATACCAGGAATGCCTAATTCGTTTTCATCATAGATTCCGTTCTTGTTGTCATCTATAAAAACTCTTCCTATTACAACTCCTTTATCTGTAAACACGCCTTCGTTAATCTTAACTGCTGCCATTGCAACGTTAGATTGTATATCACCAGACCAAATGGTTCCGTTTGCCTGAGCACGGTTAATGCCATCGCCCTGCATCGCTCCGGGACCAACTTTTACTCTGTATACCAGCGCCGCCTGCTGATTTGGAGCAATATCGCCTATACTGAATGTGAGTTTTGCCCCAGCGGATATAATCGGATCCTGGATTGCAGCGCCGTCTACGGCTGCCGATTCTTTTATATAGTTAAAACCTGCCGGCAGATTGTCAACCAGCTTCACATCCGATATATTTAAGCCGCTTTCATTTTTAATCAAAATCTTATAATCTACAAAGTCGCCTATTTCAGCATAGTTTCTTGATGCTGTTTTCTGCACCGTCAAGCTGCCCTGAGCAACAAGATCAAGTGGAATATCCATGTATATGGATGACGGTTTGCCTACAATGGCAAATTCCTTGCCATACGAACCGCTAACATCAGTTACCCTTCCTGCAGGAAGCTGATCAGGCGATACAACTGACGGAAATTTATATCCGTCTGGCGGTGTAACTTCTATTCTATATATTCCGGGAAGAAGCAATGGAAACGCAAATCTTCCATCTGGACCTGTTACAACTGTAGATGGCGCTATAGTAGTTTCATCGGGCATGTATACAATCGCCGGTTCACCGGGCTTACCGTTATTGCTAGTGCCTGCTACATCTATTATTGTTACTGATGCATTTTCAATAGGTGCGTTTGAACCGCTGTCGTATACCACACCATAAGTGTCAATATATATGAATGTGGAGAGTTTATAACCAGCGGCATCTACGGCAGAAGCTGTTACCTTGTCATTAGGAAGAACTTCCATAATTCCATTGCCCGGCGCTGCTGCAAAATCATTAGCGTTTTGCGTTGGCACAGGAGGCATTACTCTGAATATGCCTGTGTCTGCTCCGGTTTCTATTGCATCAAATGTCTCTTGATCACCTGTAAGCTCTGATGTAAAGGTAACGCTTATCACTTCTATCTTGGTACTGTCCTGATATGCTGGATTAACTGCTGGCGATGGATATTCGGTTATCTGCAGGTACAGCGGATCTCCCAAATGCGAAAGTGTTGCAATGGTTACAAATTGATCATTTGTATAATAATTAATTACTGGCGGTCGTTCTTGTGGAATGAGAACCACAGTGTTAGATGGACCGGTTATAGTTTCATCAGATGTTGAATCTTTATATATATAGTTAGCTGTATTAGGAATCTTTTCCGCTGCAGTTTCACTTACTTTAACTGTAAGATCAAAACTAACTTCAGCAATACCCATAAAGCTTTCAAAACCTACTGCTGCTTTATCTATACTGCTCTTATCCGAGGGCATAACGGTTACATAGCTGTTTTCCATTTCGCCTCTTATGTGATAAAGAAGCGTGCTGTATCCCGGACCCTCTAAATTAACAAATTGTGTGTTTGCAGGAATATTATCTGAAATGATAATCAGTTTTTCAGGATTGCCATCCACAAATACATCTATACCGGAAATAATATTTGGCCGGATAATTTGTGCTTTTATCGTATACTTCACATTGTCGCCGGGCTTTGGTTTCAATGTAGAAGCCGATTTATTCAGCATAATTGCTCCCGGCTTCACAGCGGTAATCTCATCAATATTAGAATCACTTACATTTTGCAATTGCGTGGTGGCAGTAATTTTTATCCTTGCTGTTTTTCCGGGTTCAACAGTTGCAGAAATAATACCCTTTATTAACAAATCTATATGCTCACCCGGCTTAAGAGTTACCTTTCCACCGTTTTGTAAAGCAGGCTCGCCAGAGTCATAAATCATGTTTCCGTTAACATCTATATATATCAGCAAATTGGCAAGATCGTAATCATCATTAGTAAGGTTAATAACATCTATTGTATAAGTGCTTTCGGTATTACCTGTATTAGTAAGCTTGTGAGGTAATGTTACGCTCGATCCTGCTGCCCCAATTATACTCTGGTCTTGCTCAAGAATAAGCGCTTCTAACGGCTGAATTCTTACATATACTATGTTAGAATCGACTTTGTATTCTTTTCCGGAGACTTCGTTTACAAACTCTGCAGAAGCTATGTTGGATATCATTACATCTGCGGTTTGTTTTTGTGCATGTATCGCCGGGAGGATTAAGAATGAGAATGCAAATATAAGCAATCCTGTTAAGCATGCTATATTCAATTTTGCATAATTGAATCTTTTCAAATTAATAAACCCTTTAAGTTTTTTATTCTCGGGAGGATGCTATGAGCATCCTCCCGTTTCTAACTAGGTTTAACAGTTATTTATTATTGGATTTTTATACCAAAGTAAAGAACTGCAGTCTGTGACGGTGCAAGAGTACCTATCGAAGCTGAAACCAAACCGGTTGCGCCTACTGAAGGTGCAGTTGCTGCTGTATATGTTGCACCACCGTCTTTTGTGTATACTGCTACACCGTATGGAGTTGTTGTACCATCACCATTAGTATAAACAGTGTATGCAGGAACATCATCACTTATTACCACATTATTTGCAGCTGCTGTTCCAGCGTTGGTTACAGTTATTCTATAACGTATCGAAGCTCCAGGAATAGCGCCTGTTGTAATGGTATTCTGTGAATATGCTGTATCAGGAACACCATCATTGTTAGCATCTAATGCCTGCTCTTTTACAATAGACATCTGAGCAGTTATGATAGTTGTTGTATCTACTGCAACAGCTGGAGCTGGAGCTGCTGCTGAATATGTGCCCTGATCTGTTGTTGCTGTTATTGTTGTTACGTTAACAGTACCGTCAGGTGCACCTGCAGGAGCATATACTTTTACGAATATTCTTGCTGACTCGCCTGGATCTAATCCAGCTGCAGTACTTGCGCCATTTGATCCACCAGTTAATACACTAAGGTCTGTTATCATAGGATCGGTGTTCGGATCAAGAATACCATTGTTGTCTTTATCCCAATAAAGAACAGATGTGAATCCTGAAGCGCTATTAGTCATACCAATA
Source organism: Armatimonadota bacterium (assembly GCA_033808695.1). GTDB lineage: Bacteria > Armatimonadota > UBA5829 > DTJY01 > DTJY01 > JAPXND01. The sequence goes on along the minus strand of JAPXND010000024.1, from coordinate 3,433 downwards.
GTTGTGCTGCTGGCAGTACCATCGCCTTCAAGAACGTTGCCATTGTTTGTAATGACATGTGTATATACAATAGATCCACCAGGATATATTGTGCCGGTGTTATCAGGATTTATTGTAAGGTTTCTAATTGTATTGATGTTTACTGCATCATGTTTGATATCTTTTGCACCAGTTGTAGATGATATAGCACGGAAGTAAATATTTACTACACCAGGCGCTGCATTTGCAGGAGTTGTAACATCTGCATATATCTTTACTGCTGTGCCAGCAGGAACTATGCCTGTATTAGTTACAACTGCATCTGCTGCGTTTGTAAATTTTACACTGTAGCCTGCAGGAAGTGTTATTGTATTAAATGTGTTGTCTGTGCTTGCTGCAAGGTTGTATGTATCAGCTATACCGCTGGTGTTGTTTATGTATAATGTAAAGCGTGTTGTATCACCAGGATTTGTATTATTTGTTCTTACTGGCAATGCTTCAGGGCCAATACCAAGACCATCTCCTGTTCCTGCGCCTTCGTTTACTTCTACATCGTTGGTAACATCAACAGTGCTTGGCGTTATCTGCGTTAATGTATCTACTGCGGTATCAGTTGTTGTTGGTGAAGATGCTGATGTTGCTATCTTTTCAACTTTATAGGGTCCTACGCCAGATGCACCTGTCGGTAATTTTGCTTTAAGGACAACTGTATAGGTAGCCCCAGGATTTACCACACCGGTATCAGGAATACCATCATTGTTGGTATCTAGTAATGGTGTAACACCATCACTCTTGTATAGTGTATATGTTGTTCCTGCCGGGAATGGATTTGTTGCTGGTATTGATATTGTAATATTGTAAATATCAGGGTAATTACCAGTATTTGTAAGAACGTTGTTGAATGTTACTATTCCACCCTGTGGTGCAGAATCAACTTCATCACCATCAAATGTAACGCCAGGGGTTTTTGTAACCTCAAACGGAACTGTGTTTGTTACGTCTGTAATTCTATCTGCCTCATCTGCACCTACTTGCGGTAAATATGAGTAGTTTGCAGTGTTATTGATTATCTGTGCAGAAAGATCAGAATCTACGTTAACCTGGAAAGTCAATGTTCCTGAGAAGTTTGCAGGAACAGTATCAATTACGGCGGTAATTGTGCCAGCATTAAATGAATAATCGATACCGGCTGGATCTCCGCCTGCAGCATCGGTAAGCGCTGTTGCACCAGATGTGCTCCATCTACCACTACCTGCTACATATGTCATTCCTGCAGGAATTGTATCGGTAATCGTTAAGCTTGCGCCTATTGTGTTACTGATGTTTGTGTAGGTAAGCGTATAGGTATATGGGCCGCTTGGTGAAGGACCGGATGAAGCGCTAATCGCTTTTTTAATGTTGATTGCTGCCAATGTTGTTACGTTTACAGTATCTGTATTTGTTGCAGATATAGTTGCTGTATGTGTACTTGTTGCAGTTATTGTTAACTGTCCTATATCACCATTTGTTACTGTCGTTGGTACATCAGCTGCTACTACAAATCGGAATACTCCGCCTGCTGGTACAGGTCCTGTAGTTGTGATAGGTGTTAGGTTATCCGGCACGCCATTTCCATCTAAGTCTGGATAAATAGTAATACCTGAGAAATCAAAAGTATCTGATCCCAAATTTACTGTTGCAAGATTAAATGTATCGGTACCATTACCTAAGTTTGTTAATGTATGCGGGAAGTATGCTGTTGAACCAGGTGATTGTGTCTTGGTTCCATCAGCTACTAACGATACTGCAGCTACTTGCTGCACTACTGTTGTTACGAGATTGGATGTTATGTTTTGTGTCTGTCCCATCGAATCTACGTATGTTGCACCAGCTCTGTTTCCAATTACAGATCCAGCTGGTGTTGCGGCGTAACTAAATGCCTGGCAGAGTAATACTAAAACTATTGCCATTAGGAAAATTACTTTTCCTGCAGTCAGTATACCGCGAGTTCCTGAATGTTGAGTCATCTCAACTCTCCTTCCTTTTTGATTGTATTTATTACAAATTTATTAGCCCCATATATGGCTTGTTAGTATAAAAAACTAACCTTTAACATTTTATGCCTGAAAATCAGGTGTTGCTTTTTTCGCTTCAGCCCCCTTTCTTTAATTCTTTTTCGCCGGAAGCGAGACTTTAACACGAGCTCTCATTTCCACGCTTTTGTTAGCGCCAAGATCTACTGGATTCCATCTGATCGACCTGTATTCAGAATATGGTATTAATACCTCTTTGCCTTGCACTTTCTTTTTTAAAGGTGCATTAGCAAAATTCTTACCATCTAGGCTTGCTTTTGCAATCTGCGGCTTGGCGCTGCTATTCAAATATTCCATGCCTACAGGTATAGGGAGTGTAATTACTAAATTACGTACTCCATTCTTTCCTGTATTGTTGGTAACTACACGATATTCAATAATGTCTCCTGGTTTTGCTTTATCAGCATTTACAAACTTTTCAACATTATTTGCTTTTACAACTTTAAAAGCTTTAAGCTCGGTAAAAACAGTTTCTTTTTTCTGTGCATATCCAATACTTGCTATAACAAGTAATATCAGCATTGAAACCTTTAACCATCTACTTTTCAAAACATGTTCTCCTTTCACTTTTGCATACCCACAATCTGTGTTTTGATTTGTTAAATATTTATCCATTAATATATTCTATTATTGTATTTGCCGTAATTATAGACTACCCTTTTCCAATTATTGTTCCATAAGCCATATACATTTTACCACTAAGCCTACTTATTATAATGCAAACAATACAATAGCGCAACCTTGTTTTTAATATTTTTTAAATTAATTTATCCTATACCTGCCTTGCGATTCTCCTTAGGAGTAATATTATGTACCATTATTGGAGATATTTTAAACATTATATTGACAAAACCTTAAAATTTTCTTACATTTGGTTAAAAATTTAACGACATTTGCAAAAAAATTTTTAAAATATTTTTTGTGGTTTTTTCAAATAAATCATATTTTGGAGTGTTTTTTATTATTTGTTGGAGGTTTGTCTGGAACGCCTGTATTCGCCTGGTGTATAGCCGGTGTGTTTTTGAAACACTTTTGTAAAGTAACTCTGATCGTTAAATCCGCATTCTAAGCATATTTGTATAAGACTTTTTTCTGTTATCGATAGCAGCTCTCTTGCCTTTTCTACTCTCATCTTTGCAAGCAAATCAGTAAATGAATGTCCAAATGTTTGTTTTACCACTCTGCTGAAATGCGATGGAGACAAACAAGCTACATTTGCAACATCATCCCTGCTAAGATCTTCATGAAGGTTGTCATTCATATACTTCAATGCTGTTCCAAGCAAAACACTGCTTGGATACCGCTGGTTAGATTTTATTGCATCCATCATACGCTCAAGCATGGAAACAAGCCATGCACACAGCTCTTCTTCGGTATTTATC
>JAPXND010000023.1:10226-23548 GCA_033808695.1 Armatimonadota bacterium | reverse complement strand
CCGGTAGGCCCTGCAAGATATGGAATTCCTGCAGAAAATCCTGCAAATACCGGTGCTCCTGCAAGCCCAAGTGATATGTATATTGTTTGGCTTATGGCGCCTAATCGGCTGCCAAGAACCAATCCGGTTAGAATAACTGCAAAAACCTGTAATGTTATAGGTACCGGAGTGAACCATAAAGGAACATATACCTTTGCACATACAGCTGTAAATATTGCAAACAGCATTGCTAATAATATATTAGAAATGCTGTTTGTTTTAGATAACAACATAGATTTATTATACTGATACATATTTTCTCCAGCAATATTATATAACAAATACCTATAGCTTGGAAAGATTAGCAAACGAAAACATCAATCTTTTTTTCCCTACATCATCAAAATTTACTACCACCTTAATATCTCCATTGAATGGCGTAAGTTTATCTACAACACCTACTCCAAATATATTATGCTTTACTCTATCACCAATTGATAGGTTGCATGATACACTAGGGCGGCCGGTGATGGGTGTTCTTTTAAGAACTTTTTTCACCTTTTTCTTTGTTGCTTCTTCAGCAGCAGCAGCAGCTGTCTGCTTTCTTGTTTGGTAGAACAATTCAGATGGAATTTCGCGTACGAATCTTGATATAGATTGATATTCCTTAGAGCCGAACATTGTCCGAGATTTTGAATAACTAAGATAAAGCTCTTCTTCTGCTCTTGTCATACCAACATAACAAAGCCTGCGCTCTTCCTCAATATCCTCACGGCTTCCTAATGAACGATTGTGTGGAAAGATGCCGTCTTCCATACCAACCATAAATACCACAGGAAATTCCAGTCCCTTTGCCGAATGAATAGTCATTAAATTAACGCAGGTTTCGCTTTCATCTAAATTATCAATATCAGATACTAATGCCACCTGTTCAAGAAACGCCCTAAGAGTGGTATCTTCGTTTGTCCGCTCAAATTCATCTATTACCGCTATGAACTCATTAATATTCTCAACACGGGAGTCCGCATCTCTAGTTCCTTGTTTTTTAAGAGATGATAAGTATTCTGTTGATTCTATAATATCGTTAATCAACCTGCTAACAGGCACATTTTCTGCCTTTTTGTTGATAGATACCAGAATCTCAGCCAGTTCCGCTGCAGAGCGCTGCATTTTAGGCTGAATATCTATTTCTTCTGCTTTTTGCAGCGCATCAAACATGCTTATATTGTTAAGAGCTGCAAATATCTCTATCTTTTCAGTAGTTATAGGACCTATCCCTCTTGCAGGTACATTGATGATTCTTTTCATGCTTACATTGTCGCTTGGATTGAAAGCAATCCGCAGATAGGCCACTAAATCCTTAATCTCTTTTCGTTCATAGAATCTCACTCCACCGATAATCTTGTAGGGGATTCTGTGATTCATCAATGCTTCTTCAAATACGCGTGATTGAGCGTTCATACGATACAGAATAACGCAGTCTGAGTATTTGTTGCCGGTTACAAGAACCTTATCGCGTATTTGATTGACAACACGTTTAGCTTCGTCATGTTCATCTTCTGATTCTATCCATGTTATTAGCGCCCCTTCATCTTTATCTGTCCAAAGCTGCTTTTGGGCACGCCGTTCATTCTTGCTTATAACATAATATGCTGCATCCAAAATATTTCTTGTTGAACGATAATTTTGTTCCAGCTTAATGATTTTTGCATTCGGATAATGTTTCTGGAAAGATAGTATTATTCCTACATCCGCACCGCGCCATGAATAGATAGATTGATCATCATCGCCTACACAGCATATATTTTTATGTTTGTCGGCTATAATTTTTACCAGTTGAAACTGCGAGAAATTGATATCCTGATATTCATCTACAAGCACATATTTAAATCGGGATTGATAATGCTCTCTTACTTCTTTATTATCTTCAAGCAGCACTACTGCATACATTATCAAATCATCAAAATCAAGTGCATTGTTTGCCTGAAGCTTCCTTTGGTATAAAGGATATACTTTTCCAGTTATCTGGTCATAATCAGATGAAAACGCATCTGCATAATCATCGGGAAGAACTAACTGTTCTTTTGCATTGCTTATCTTTGTAAGTATCTGTCTGGCGCTGTTTTCTTTTTCATCTATGCCTAACTGCTCAAGACACTCAGCTACAACATACATTTGGTCATCATCATCATATATCACAAAGTCGTTCTCTAACCCCATTTTTGCTCCATGCTTTCTTAGTATTCGAGCGCATATGGAATGGAATGTACCTACCCACATTTTTTTAAGAGCTGATTCGCCAGATAGTTCAGCTATTCTCTCTTTCATCTCATTGGCAGCTTTGTTAGTAAACGTAACTGCCATTATGTTGTATGGGTCTATGTTATGTGTTGTAATTAAATTGGCTATTCTATAGGTTAGAGCTTTTGTTTTGCCGCTGCCGGCGCCTGCGAAGATAAGTAATGGACCATCTCCGTATTCAACAGCTTCTCTCTGTTGAGGGTTTAATGTTTCAAGTGAAAGACTCATGAGCATTATCCTTCGCAAATAATTGCTTTTTGTAATAATAATAATATATGACTGACACAATAAAAGATACCATTCATAAAAATTATGAATGGTATTTAATCTATACTACATTATACCATATTTTCAGATTTTAGATTAACTATATTTTATTATATAAAAAATCTGCATCTGTTTATTATTTAATTAGTGGAAATTCGGTTATACGCAGTTTTGCACATCCATACGGAATGAGTGTAACAATCTCCTCTAGCTCAGATGACGATACCGGACTCACAGGAAGTGTTCCGGCTGAGTTATCTTCTATAACCCATTCTGGAATACGCTTTGCCGGTACTCTGATTTCTATCGGCGCTGACTCTGGGCCAAATAAGGAATAACCTGTTTCTTTTGTTATCACTTCTGCCTGTGGATTCTCAGGGTCTATAATAAGACCATAGTTCCATGGCGTTGTGGGATACACTTCATAATCAGCATGAGGCTCTTCTCCTCTAATCTTTTCCCAGCGTTCACCAATTTTCAGTGAAAATACAATCGGTCCTTTTGAAAGTGTAACAGAATTGTTAAATCTTCGCTCAGCCCTTAACGGCATAGGAAAAGTCATATCGATGGAATCACCATTGCTCCATTCTCTTTCAATCCTTGCATATGTGCCGGAAGTTATCTCTATCTCCGCACCATTTACCTTAACAACGGGATTGACTGTCCAAGCCGGAATTCGCAGCAGCACTGGGAAATGCGATTTCTCCGAAACCTCTATTGTAATATGTATCCGCTCACTAAACGGATACCAGGTTTCTACCTTAAGCAATACATCTGTTCCATTGTTCACCTTTGCGCTTACTTCACATGGACCATATGCAATTGCTGCAATTCCGTCGTCGCTGGTTGCCATCCATGAGTGAGCAACTAGCTTTGGCCATCCCTGATGGTAATTAGAGGTACAGCATCCATAGTGCGGCTCAACTCCAAATATGTTGGATTCATCACTATTGTTTGTCCAATTGCGTTTGGCAATAGTACACAATACCTGATTTGCTTGCTGGTCATACTGATGCGACCACATATCCTCAGATAATGTACCCGGAAGCGCATTATATGCTATCTTCTCCAGTCTGTCACCAAATGCAGAATCACCATAAGTTCTTGCAAGATGCTCAAGCGAGTACATATAGTCAACCACTGCACACAGCTCCGTCCCCTGATTTGGATCTTTGCCTGCGTAGTGCTCATCCCCTGTGAATACACCAGATGCCATACCATGGTATTTATCAAGCATCTCAATTGATATCCACGATGCCTCGCGATCCTCATCGTATCCTGTCAGCTGGTATCTGATGCAGGGATTTTTTATACCCATCGCATTATTCACCACATGCGTCTTCATTGGAAATGCTATCGATTGTTTCTGTGTATGAGCAAAATCGCTGAAGTGATAGCTCCAGTTATATCCATAATCTCTCAGCATCTCCGCAAGTTCCAGCAAATCCTTATCTCCATTGCGGTTGTATAGCCATATCAAAATATATACTGTATCTGCCCAACGGACTACTGCCCAATCACGCATGTGATTTTTAGGAAGTTCGCGTTTCATATAGCGAAAGAATCGTTCCATCAATGGAATAACGCGTTCATCGCCGGATATTTCCTGATACTGAATCAGCGCCTTCAATGCTATGCAAAACGCCCACCATTCTCTAAGTGAAGCCGGACCAAAATGCCCATCATCATCCTGACTCTCTATTATCCAATCCACCCTTTTTCTCACCATATCTATCAGCTTTGCATCATTAAGCAGATAGGCAAGGGGAATCATTCCGTCAAGATAATATGGACCTCTTTCCCAGCTTTCGCCTGTTCCGCCAAGCCATCCTGAATTTGGACCAAGATCCTCCCAAAAATCCGGCAGATGTCCGCTTAATCCGTCAGCCTGTATTCTTAACTGATTGCTCCACCAGCCAGAAGGCTTTATGCATCCCAACGGCAGAAACTCAAATGCGGTTTTTTGCAGCGGGTTACGGTTCCAATTGTACAATTCGTTCATATCACGGCTCCTTCATTGATTTATTTAGCTATGAAACCTATTTGTCATAGGCAGTCTTACAGCTTTTCTATACGATTTAACAGATATCTTAATACCGGGAGGCGCCTGTCTGCGTTTATACTCGCTCCTGTCAATCATCCTTATCACGCGGTTGACAGTCGATTCATCAAAACCCAAGCTTACGATATCTGCTGCATCCAAATCATCTTCCATATATGCTTCAATAATAGGGTCAAGTATCTCATACGGCGGAAGCGAATCCTGATCCTTCTGATTAGGTCTCAATTCTGCGGATGGCGCTCTATCAATTATACTCTGCGGTATCACCAAGTTTATTCCATTTCTGTAATTAGATAACTTATACACCATAGTTTTAGGAATATCCTTCAAAACATTCAATCCTCCCGCCATGTCCCCATAAAGAGTGCCGTATCCCACAGCATTCTCGCTTTTATTTCCGGTAGTAAGCACCAGCCAGCCGAATTTGTTTGAGAGCGCCATAAGGATATCTCCCCTTGCACGCGCCTGAAGGTTCTCTTCCGGAACACCGGATTTTGTACCTGCGAATGGTTCTGCAAGCGTCTCCAAATATGTGTTGAATATCTTCTCAATCGGAATCCAATAATACTGAATGCCAAGAATCTTTGAAATCTCAACCGCATCACTTTGCGTTTCATTTGATGAGTAGATAGATGGCATAATAACTGCAACCACCCTATCCGAACCCAAAGCATCAACTGCAATTGCTCCAGTGAGTGCAGAATCCATCCCTCCGCTCATACCAAGCGCCACCTTGTTGAACCCGTTCTTTTCCACATAGTCATGAACGCCTAATGTAAGCGCCTTGTAGATCTCTTCCAAACTATCCGGTGGAGTAAAGCTGTTTACGGGGAGCTTCTGCTTTTTGCAGGCGCTTCGGATTTTTGGAATAGAAACTCTTTCAATTCCGTTGGATGCACATACCGGCTGGGATTTATCTCTCCGCCTTGCATGATTGACTTCCTGAACATCAATGTCTGCTGTTATCAATGCTTCCTCAAATGACGGACCTCTGAACCGTGCAGCGCCATCAGGGGCAACAATCATGGAATGACCATCGAACACAAGTTCATCCTGCCCGCCAACCAAATTGCAGCATACAAAATAGCACGAATTATCCAATGCACGGGTTGAAAGCATCTGCTCTCTTTCCTGCCATCTCATCGCGCTGAACGGCGATGCACTGATTACAAACACTATCTGCGCATTTCCATCAAGCGTCTGTATTTGGTGCGGACCCTTTGCATGCCAGCTGTCTTCGCATATCTCCACCCCAAATACCAATCCGTTTATATCATAAACGCTTGTTGCTGCACCGGGTTGAAAATATCGCTTTTCATCAAACACACCATAGCTTGACAGAAACATCTTATGGTTAACTCCTGCCAGCTTTCCATCAGCTATAACAGCCGCAGAATTGAAAATGCCGTCTTTCCGGTCTACAAACCCTGCAATAACCACTATTCCGGTAGACGCATCTATAACAGTATTCAAACAATCCAGATTTCTCTTTACAAAACCGCTCTTAAGCAAAATCCCTTCCGGCGGATAACCTGTAACAGCAAGCTCCGGAAAAGCTATTATATCTGCATCCATCTGCCTTGCACGCTGAATGTAATTAATTATCTTAGATGTATTGCCGTCAAAGTCGCCGACTGTTGTGTTAATCTGGGCAATAGCAACTCTTGCAATGCTGTTATCGGATAGAGACATATACTAACTCCCTTGTAAAAATTATCTGTTTGAAAAAGTATACAACTGTATGACAGCGCAATTCAAGTGTCATTCCTGCCATAGCTTTAATATTCTTGGATGGCGAATACCCAAAAACAATTATGGGTGCAAAGGTCAACACTATCAGCGTATAAGTGATGATGCATTTTACAACCTTGCGCATAACAGTTTCAGGCGGAGGAATGCGCGCCTGCAAACCCTCATCCGGAATCATACCTGGTTCATTCAAACTTGTATTAGTCATCTCTTTCATATAAGTATCTTATCACATACTTATACACAAATACAGCATTTGCAGAAGAATTTTATTATTATTAACTTGCTGCTATTGACAAAATTTTAAAATAGATATATCATTGTATTGTTGGTTGAATTAGGAACTTTCAGTAATGCTTATAGCATACCGGAGAACTGTTGGTTACTATAATAAAACTAACAATTGTAAGGTAGCCCTCGAAATCATTTTTGATCTCGGGGGTATCCTTTTTTATGGGGGTATTATGAAATACGTTTTGGGACTTGATATTGGTATTGCATCTGTTGGATGGGCTGTTGTTAATCTTGATATGAACCGCATTGAAGACTTGGGTGTGCGCTCCTTCATTGCAGCTGAAGACCCAAACAGCAAAGAGTCGCTGGCTGCACCCAGACGAATTGCAAGATCAATGCGAAGAAGGCTGCGACGCCGTGCCGGCAGATTACGCCGTGCTAAGGATCTTTTTATAAAATATGGTCTTCTCAATGAAAACAATGTGGATGCTGCATTTATTACATCTCGAGATAAAAAATCACCATGAGAGATTAGATCAGAAGGACTGGATTTCCTATTATTAGGAGAAGAATTTGCCCATGCCCTTTACCACATTATTAAACGCAGGGGATTCAAATCAAATCGCAAGGTAGACAGGAAATCTGATAATCAAGGCAAAGTATTAGATGGCATCAAAGAAAACCAAAGATTGTTGGAAGAAGGCAATTATAGAACAGTAGGAGAAATGTTCCATAAGCATCCTAACTATCACTTTAAGAAAAGAAACACAACGGATGACTACAAATTTTGTGTCGTTCACTCCTTGCTTGAGAATGAAATAAAAGTTTTATTCGATTCACAGAGAAAACTTGGCAGCAAATACGCCACAGAAGAATTTGAAAATGAAATACTTGATGTATTTCGCTGGCAGCTTCCTTTTGCTTCTGGAGATGCAATTATATCTAAGGTTGGTTATTGCACCTTTGAAGAAAAAGAAAAAAGAGCTCCCAAAAATTCATACACCTCAGAAAGATTTACTTTGCTGGAACGCATCAACAAGCTCTCTTGGGATATCAATGGTCAATCATTTAGAGTGAATGATGAACAAAGACCGAAACTTATAGATAAGGCGCTTAACAAACTTGATGTTACTTACAAAGATATAAGAAAATTGCTGGCTCTTGATGAAAATGCCAGATTTAAAGGATTGGATTATATCAAGAGAAGCAAAAGCAAGAATAGTGAAAGTAGCGAGAATAGTGAAAGTATAGACTGCGAAAAAGCAAAATACCTTAGCTTAAAGGGCTATCATGAAATGAGGAAATTATGCGAAAAAGCCGGGCTGTGGGATACATACAAAGATGATGCAGATGCCTTGGATAATCTTGCATATGTCCTTACATTCTACAAAACCGAAGAAGACATTAAGAACAAGCTTACCGAATTTGGCTTCCCCGACCCAATAATCAAAGAAGCCATTGAATCAAATGGGTTCACTAAATCCGCTAATCTCTCAATAAAAGCCATGAGAAAAATTATCCCCTTCCTTGAAGAAGGATTGGTATATAGCGAAGCATGTAAAGAAGCAGGATATCACCACTCTCACCTGTGGAAGAATAATGAGCGTTCCCTTAAGCTTCCTGTTATAGATACTTCCGATCTGACCAATCCTGTTGTTATAAGAGCCTTAACACAAGCCAGAAAGGTTGTTAATGCAATAATAGATAAATATGGTTCGCCATATCAGATAAATAATGAATTGTATAATCAGCCAAATTTTATAAACCTGTTTATATCTATTTTAATCACATTATCATCAAATTCCTCCTTTAATTTAATCACATTATCATCAAATTCCTCCTTTAACTCTTTTACATTCAATTGATTTTCTATAATTTTTGTAGCTTTATCATATATATCATTCGTGCAGTGTATATAAACAGAAGTCGATTGCAGCCATCTATGACCTAACAATTGTTGTAATTCATGCAATTCTAATCCTGATTCCGCTAACTTCGTTGCATATCGATGACGTAAGCTGTGCCATGTTATATTACTTGTTATCCCAGCTCCTACTAATATATGATTGAATATATGCTGCATATTTCTATAACCATATTTTGATATTTTACCATTTCTTTCATTTATTTCATGTTCATTATCGTATATTTCATCTATTGTTCTTTCAGTTAAATTTACGTATCTTAAAACGTTACCTTTTCCTATAACCTTAAGGCGGTTATTATATATATCTTTCATGTTTGCCCTTTGTATCTCTGATTTTCTCAATCCTGAGTCTCCAGCCAGCAATAAACATATATATGCATCTCTTATATTTTCATATGCATATTTCAGCATTTTATTATAATCACGCTCTGTTATTATTTCCCTGCCTATATTCATATATTTTCTATTTTTGCTATTTCTGTAATCATCAGACTGATTATTTCTATTAAGCCTATATTTATTTTCTCTCAGTTCATCATTATATATTATCTTACTCATCATCCAATCTCCTTTTGCTTTTTATATAATAATTCACAGATTGCATCTGTATATTCATACATTTTGATAGTTCAGCAGCATTAATTCCATTTTCATATAACTTACAAAAATATCTATATCTCAATGATTGATATGTTATTAATTTACTAATTCTTAGCTCATTACATATCAATCTAAATTCCTTATAATAGTGTTTTCTATTTTTATTTATTTCTGTTACTTTTTGTTTTGATTGTATCAGTTCATATATTGATTTATTATAATACCGCCTATTATCATATTTTAATATTTGTTTTAGCTTGTATCCCATTTCACCAGCTAATAATATTGTTAACAGCATTTCATTGTAATTATTATCTATACAGAATTTTATTAACCTTCTATAATCATTTTCTGTAATACATGGTGTTCCCAAACAAGCATAATATCTCTTTTTCATGTCATATTCTCCATTTACTTTACATCCGTATGATTTATCACAGATTTACCAATGACCCGTATTTGTTTTGTGCTGATAAATACATTTCCGACGCTACCATCATCAGCGGGATTAATCAGGGCAGGCAAACACCGTTCAGGCTATCTCATTCCGCCGCGCTCCGATACCTCCGCTTGGCGTTCATTCGGATTAGATATACATGCTTAATATACACAAATTCATCTTATATTACATTAATTGCATGTATATAGCCTTCACTATCGTTTTCCTTCCCTACACTGCGTTCCGTTCCTCCACTCCGTTACCCATCCTTTCAGACAAGGTGTTCGCTTGCCCAAAACCCACCCGCCGCGCTCACTTATGCGCATGCATGCTATGTATACCTTACTAAATTAATACTCTGGTTATATAGCAATTTTACGGTATACATAGCACCGCAATAAATAGCACTCGCCAGCCAGTTTCGCATTATTCGATATACATTTAATGCTCGTGCTATGGCTTGCATGCGCCTCCGTTTTGACGCTGAAGGTAGCTTACATACAAGTCGTTACATTTTAAATCAAAGGAAAACTAATTTGTAACGACTTTTTATCAGCACAATCACACATGCTTACCTGCGCCTTGCGTAACTCACTCCGCAAGCTCCGTTCAAACATACTCAGGCTTGTTAAGCATGTGTTATCAGCTGGCTTTACAAATTCATTTTTTTGTTGGAAAATTATTTTTGATTTTGAGGAGGATATATCGTATAATGTATTGAATATTTACATTGAATATGATAATCACTCAATATCATATTCTCCTTTATACTTGCCGATGATATTTTTACATCATCGGCTCTTTTAATTATATATCCTGCCTATATAATCCCTAAAAATTTTACGCTCACCTTTTATCATATATTTTATAAAAATATATGCGCCGTGAGGGCATTTAGAACAATTTGGTTTATTGCAATTTACATATCTTTGTTCTATAGCAATTATTTTTATTGTATCATCTGATTTGTATTCCCTTATTTTCTCATTTACAATGTTGTTGCTAATTTTTTCTTTTAAATCCACTATCAGACCTCACGATATAATCAAATATTTGCATTATCTCATTATCAGCAAGATTAATAAAATGATTAAGCCTTGCTTTTCTTACTCTCGACATATCTATTTTATCAGTTTCAATCATTATTTCACTTATACTGATAATAATGCTTGCAAGCTTGTGCAATATCATTTCACGTAATGATATATCAATATCATTTACAATTCTCACAATCTTTACCTATCTTTACTAATCTTTATATGCAATATAAGACAAAACTAACAGAGGAACACATATATACAATATTAATTTCACTATATCGCTTATTATCATTTTACTCTCCTATACACTGGTGATAATCTTAATTATACATTTCCTTGCTGATTATATAGTAATATAGAAATGTCTCGCGAAATTGGCAAAACTACCAAAGAAAGAGAAAGAATTAAGCGCAAACAAAATGAAAATAAAACGGCACGTGAAAGGCTGGAATCTAAATTTCATGATGCCTTTGACAGATATCCTTACAATTCCGATGAGCTTCTTAAGTATAGGCTGTATAAAGACCAGAAATGCAAATGTGCATACTCTATGGAACCTATTAAGCTTGACAAAGACATTTTTTTTGAGCCGGGATATGTGGAGATAGATCACATACTTCCTTACAGTAGAAGCTTTGATAACAGCTATAGCAACAAAGTTCTTGTCCTGCAGTCAGAAAACCAAATGAAAAGAAACCGCACTCCATATGAATACTTTAGGGATGAAAAGCTAAACAAATGGGTTGACTATGAATGCTGGGTTAAAGAAAATATCGAAAATCCCAAGAAACGAAACAAACTGCTCACCAAAAACTACTCCGAGGTTGAAAAAACAGAATGGGCGCCAAGAACAATTGTTAATACTCAGTATATAGCAAGATTTTTTGCGCAGTTTATTAGAAGCAGCCTTAAATTTTCAGACCCTAAGGTAAAACTCCCTGTTGTGTGCATGAATGGTCGAATAACAAGCATGCTGCGTGGATTATGGGGAATTTCTAAAGTGAGAGAAGATGATGACCTCCACCATGCCAAAGATGCAGCCGTTATTGCAACCATTACCCCAAGAATGGTAAAGCTTATAACAGAATATCGTAAGGCGAGGGAATCTAAAAGATATCAAAAGAATGAAGTCTTTGTAGATACCGAAACCGGTGAAATAATTGATTTTAAATATTCTTTTCCTATGCCATGGAAAAATTTCAGATTGGAATTAATTGCAAGATTATCTGATAACCCTGCGGCTGAAATAGAAGCGCTTAAAAACAACGACAAACTAAGCGCCTATACTGATAAAAATGATGTAAAGCCCGTTATCGTTTCAAGAAAACCACAGCGAAAAGTTACCGGACAAATGCATAAAGAAACTATACGCTCTGTAAGAGAGGAAGAAGGAGCGCAAATAAGCGTTATACGCAAAAACATTTCAGAACTTAAAATGGCAGATAAAGATAATCTCTACGCACCGGATACCAACAAAAAGCTTTATGATGCAATATTTCAGCGCATGAAGGAATATGATGGTGATGCCAAAAAGGCGTTTGAGCAGCCTTTTTATAAACCGACAAACACACCAGGGAAACAGGGTCCGCAGGTTAAAACAGTAAAGCTGAAGCAGACTAAACCCTCTGGTATAAAAATTCGCGGCGGCATTGTAGATAATGCTAATATGGTGCGGATAGATATTTTTACAAAAGCAGGTAAATATTACATTGTACCAGTTTATACCTCCCATGTTTTATGTGGGGAGCTTCCAAATAGGGCTATTACTCGTGATAAAGATGAAAAGGATTGGCAGATAATAGATGCTGCATTTGAATTTAAATTTTCACTTTATCCTTATGACCTTATAAAATTTGTTACAAAAAAAGATACATTTTTTGGATATTACAGAGGCTGTGACAGAACAAATGGTGCAATAAAAATTAGTTTGCCAAATAAAAATGAAGATTCAATAAGAAAAACTGGACCGCGTGAAATTATTAAATATGAGATAGATGTGCTTGGAAATTATTATGAAGTGAAAAAGGAGGATCGCCGTGGCTTGGAGGACTTTGGTAATCTCAAATCCGGCGAGGATATGGATTAAAGATAATCAGCTTGTTATTACGCAGCAAGATTCTGTTTCGCTGCCGGTAGAAGATATAAGCGTACTTATTATAGAATCGCAAGAAGTTGTTGTTACATCTGCACTTCTTGCAAGGCTTGCAGAATACGATGTACTGCTATTGGTATGCAATAATGCGCATATGCCCTGTATGGCAGGCATTGCCTATGCAGGGCACAGCAGATTAAGCGGAATGCATAAGATTCAATTAAGCATATCATCTCCGCTTAAAAAACGATGCTGGCAAAGTGTAATAAAGCAAAAAATAAAAAATCAGGCAAAGTGTCTGCAGTTTAATAAATGCGCTGAATATAATAAGCTGGAAGAGCTTATACCAAAGGTTTTAAGTGGAGATACCTCTAATGTAGAATCTAATGCTGCAAAAATATATTTTAAAATGCTTTTTGGCAATAGTTTTATAAGAGGCGCCGATAATACCATTAATTCCGCTCTTAATTATGGCTATGCTGTAATTAGGGCAGCAATTGCACGTGCATTCTCTGTTCACGGGTTTATTCTAAGTCAGGGAATACACCATAAAAGCGAACTAAATCCATTTAACCTTATTGATGATTTTATAGAACCATTTAGACCTGTTGTAGATCTTTGCGCTGCAAAAA
>JAPXND010000023.1:0-10205 GCA_033808695.1 Armatimonadota bacterium | reverse complement strand
TGCTTATACTGAATTCAACAAAGGCTTTAGAGAGCATCTTATATCACTTTTGCATAATGAAATATTGATTGATGATGAACGTCATACTGTTTTAAACGCTGCAGATATAATGGCGGAATCATTTATAAAAGTATGTAAAAACAAAGATCCAAAAGCACTTAAGCTGCCATGTATAATACCGTTAAAAATGCATTCGTATGAGTAGAATAATGCGCCTTATAGTTTTTTTTGATCTACCTGTAGTAAAAAAAGAACAGCGTAAGGAATACACACGCTTTAGAAAAGCCTTAATTAAGGATGGATATGATATGATTCAGTTTTCGGTTTATGCCCGAATATGCAATGGGCAGGATTCTGTAAACCTTCATATAAATAGATTGCTTAATATAATTCCATCGGAAGGCTCAGTAAGATATCTGCAGGTTACCGAAAAGCAATTTGCAAATATAAAAGTGCTTTCCGGAGAAAAAAAGAAGAAAGAAGACCCAAAATACTCTCAGCAGCTTACATTTTTTTAGCAGGTTTAATGAAGAAAAACACC
This sequence comes from Armatimonadota bacterium, assembly GCA_033808695.1. Classification (GTDB taxonomy): domain Bacteria; phylum Armatimonadota; class UBA5829; order DTJY01; family DTJY01; genus JAPXND01. The sequence continues at coordinate 9,664 of JAPXND010000023.1, read as the reverse complement.
TGATTCATTCGTAGAAACCAGGTGTTTTTCTTTTCGTATTATAGCATACCGGAGAACTAAAGGGAACTATAACTGACACAGACGTAATTACTATGAAATTAAATTATAGCATACCGGAGAACTAAAGGGAACTATAACCCTCAACATGCGACCCGCCTCTCCAATCCCATTATAGCATACCGGAGAACTAAAGGGAACTATAACTGTCAGCTAAATCATGTATAATATAAGTGTATTATAGCATACCGGAGAACTAAAGGGAACTATAACTGTAGACTCGATGATATTAATTGCGTTTTGATTATAGCATACCGGAGAACTAAAGGGAACTATAACTCAGGTAGTAGACGCAAATGCAGTAAAAAAATTATAGCATACCGGAGAACTAAAGGGAACTATAACACTCTTTTTCAAGTTCTGCCAACTCTGATTATTATAGCATACCGGAGAACTAAAGGGAGTTATAAATCATTCCACTTCATTCGTAAAACTCGATGGCGCACCGTATCCGCCACATACACCTCACCATTGGGACCGGTTGCAATCCCGGTTGGGCTCCTTAATCCGCCAACCCTTGAGGAAGAACAGTCTATGCACTCGGTAAAGCTTTCATTCATATCAAAAACCTGAAGTCTGTTGTTTCCCATCTCAATAACATAAATGTAACCGTGAAAATCCACAGCCAAATCCTGAGGCTCATAAAACTCGCCCTGTTTATTTCCATACTTCCCAAACCGAGAAACCTCTCTGCCAACGTTGTCAAACTTAACAATGCAGTGTGAAAAAGTATCAGCCACATAGCAGTTATCATATCGGTCGGTAGCCACGCCCTGCGGTCCATGCAGAATGCGGTCTTTCGGACTGCTCACCTGAAATAACGGCAGCCCTGCAGGATTAAGCTTCTGCAGTCTGCTGTTTCCGGTATCGGCAACAAATATGCATCCCTCAGAATCAACCGTAATCCCCATCGGCGATGCAAACTCACCCGGATATCTGCCTCTTCTTCCTATAATCAAATCAAGTCTGCCGTCTACCATAATCTTCTGTATACGGCATGTACCCTGCTCAAGTACATACATCGTTAGGTCGTTATCAACATATATATCCTGTGGATTGGTAAATTCCCCCGGTTTAGATCCATGTCTGCCAATTGCTGTTACCTTGCCGTCTGGTGATATGCGCTGTATACGATGATTATATGAATCTGCTACATACAAATTGCCAAAACGATCAACATATAAGCCAGCCGGACAGTTGAATTCACCTGCTTTAGCGCCGAATTTTCCTATTACCTGATCAACTATTAATCTCCGCTTTTTTGCTGTAGCTGTTTGAGTATTGGTAAGAATGGGCATGTTGCAGCTGGTTGTTTGAACATCATCAATCTCAAGAAATTCAAAGCGCTCGTATTGTGTCATAATTGCCTCATTCCAGTTGTTTTCTTCTTTATCCCTGTTCTGCTTGCCGGTCTGCACCTGTAAGATGCCCATTCTCTAAGCTCATCAATCTTTTCTTTCATCGTAAGTGAAAGCGGAACAGCCATCTCGGCAGCCTTAATAAAATCGTTAGTTTCAACTTCACGCCCAGCGCCAAATGCCGCATACAATCCATCTATTACAAGCTGCTCTATCTCTGCACCGCTGAATCCATCAGTCATATCGGCAAGCTTATCTAATTCAAAATCCTGCGGGTTTCTCTTCCGTTTCTTTAAATGTATGCTTAAAATATCTATTCTGTCATCTCTTGCCGGCAGATCTACAAAGAATATCTCATCAAAACGACCCTTGCGCATAAGTTCTGGCGGAAGGCTGGATATATCGTTGGCAGTAGCAACAACAAATACCGGAGATGTTTTCTCCTGCAGCCATGTGATGAATGTTCCAAAAACTCTTGATGTAGTACCGCCGTCACTGAACGGCGAGCTCTGAGTTCCTGCAAACCCCTTTTCAAGCTCATCTATCCATAAAACCGCCGGCGCAACAGATTCTGCAATATTCACCGCCCGTCTTACATTCTCCTCAGATGAACCCACAAGCCCGCTGAATATCTTGCCCACATCAAGCCTTAATAGGGGGAGCTTCCATAATGATGCAACAGCCTTGCAGCATAAAGATTTTCCGCAGCCCTGAACCCCCAAGAGCATAATTCCCTTGGGCTGTGGAAGTCCAAAATTTCGCGCTTTCTCAGTGAATGCCAGCGTTCTGGATGACAGCCACTCCTTAAGCAAGTCCATCCCGCCTACATCGCTGAACGCCTCCGATGCTCTGAAATATTCCAGCATTCCCGATTTTCTAATGATCTGTTCTTTTTCAGAAAGTATAACCCCAATATCAAACTTTCGTTTTTCTACCATAGATTTAGCAAATACGTTCTCCGCCTCGTTGGTAGTCAATCCTTGCGCTGCCGTTAATACCTGCTCTCTTTCTTCTGGACGCAGGTTTGTTTCAATCTGTGAATTTCCGCTTACTGACTGAATGATGCCTTCCAACAGCTCATTCAAATCCTTTATCCCCGGCAGAGGGTAATCAATAACCGTTACATCCTTTTCCAGTTCAGCAGGAAGCCGCAGTACAGGCGAAAGTATAATAAGTGTTTTATAGCTGGTTTTTAATGTATATGTAAGATCTCTCAGCTTGCGTATTATGGTATTATCATTTATATAATGATGAAAATCCTTTAATACGAAAATTGCTTGATCACGAGATTTGATTATATAGTCAAGGGCAGAATAGGGTTCGCGGGTGGTTTCATCTACCGAGTCATTCAGCGACATCCCCTGTGATATTGACCAGTTATAGAACAGCTTTCGCCTATCCGCAGCAATATCACTCAACGATTCAATAACACGCTGCTCTTCCCAAGATACAATATATATTATGGGATATCTTGCCCTGATTAGCGTTTCCAGCTCGTTAACAACTTGCCGTCCATTTTTTGCCAAATCTAATCTCCAAAGGCATTTGTAAATGCGCCAAAAACAAAAGCGCACCAAGATAGATTATATATGATTTCAGTCTCAAATACAATAACAATATATTGTGAAACGCTGAGTATCAAATAGAGATGGTCTGTTTTCTTCCATAAATTGAAAACAGCAGGAGATGCACTTCATCTAATTGTTATTAAAATAAATGAAAATGCTGTTTGTGGTGGGATTATAGTTCTGTAAAAACCGGCTATTGCTTATCCTGTATCAAGAATTTCTATTCAATATGTAATAAGCAATTCCTCTAAGCGGATCTGCCTTCTCATCAAATATAGAAAGCGCATCTATTGCTTCTGCAATAGTCTGTTTCGCCATTTTTTTAGATTCACTCAATCCATATAAACTTGGGTATGTCGTTTTCTTGTTCTTTATATCGCTGCCGATTGGCTTGCCAAGCTTTTTCTCATCACCTTCTATGTCAAGAATATCATCTGTAATCTGAAACGCTTGTCCAATCCGCCATCCATACGTGCTCAGCGCCGATATCTGCTCTAACGATCCTCCGCCAAGTATTGCCCCTGCAGATACCGAAACTTCTATTAAAGCGCCGGTTTTGTTTTTATGCATAAACTTAAGTGTATCAGCAGAAATGCTGGTCCCCTCAGAGATTATATCCACAATCTGTCCAACTACCATACCACCTAATCCGGAAGCAGCTGCAATCCTGTTTGTTACATCCAACACCTGCTCAGCTGATGAATGTACTGTTTGTGATGTCAAAATCTCGAATGCGCGTGCAAATAATGCATCTCCGGCTAATATGGCAATTGCTTCGCCAAACACCTTATGATTCGTTGGCTTTCCTCGTCTAAAGTCATCATTATCCATAGCAGGAAGATCATCATGTATAAGTGAGAATGCATGAATCATCTCTATGGCGCAGCCTGCCGGTACAACCTGATCTGTTTTCCCCCCAACCGCCTCGCATGCAGCAATTGAAAGGATAGGCCTTATACGTTTTCCGCCGTTCAACACACTGTATCGCATTGCCTTGTGTATAACTTCGGGATACTTGCTTTCTTCCGGAAGAAATTCATCAAGCGCCTTATCAATTATCTTTTGCTTTTCAGATGCGTATAATTTTATATCAATATCTTTATTATTCATAGATTTTTGTCTTAACCCTTATAGATTAAATTCCGTGCTGAAGTCTTGCTGCCTTCATCGTGTTTTTCAAGAGCATTGCTATCGTCATAGGACCTACGCCTCCCGGTACGGGCGTCAACCACGATGCCTTCTCCACCACCGAGCTGAACTCTACATCTCCCACATCCTTAGGTCTGCCTTCAACCTTATTGTATCCCGCATCAATCACAATTGCCCCTTCTTTAATCATGTCTCCCGTGATTATTTCAGGTCTTCCCACAGCTGCTACAAGTATATCTGCCTGCTTAGTCATGCCTGCAAGATCATTCGTTTTTGTGTGGCATATGCTCACGGTAGCGTTCCTGTTCAACAGATAAAGTGCAATCGGCTTCCCTAAAATTATGCTTCTGCCTACTACTACAGCATGTTTGCCTTCAATTGCTATATTATATCTATCCAGCAGCTCGATAATGCCGGCTGGCGTGGCAGAAATGCATATAGGATTTCCTGTAACCAGGCTTCCAAGGCTGCTGCAGCTTATTCCATCAGCATCCTTTATATGTGATATGCGTGCAAGCAGCTCAAGCTCATCAAGATGCTTTGGTACAGGGTGCTGAAGCATTATTCCATGAATATGCGGATCGTTGTTAAGCCGGTCAATAATATCAAGAATCTGAGATTGTTCGGCATTCTCAGGCAGCTCGTGAACTGTTGAGGACATTCCTGCTGACAGACAAGCTTTCTTCTTCATGTTGACATATGTAACAGATGCCGGGTCTGTACCAACGATTATCACTGAAAGATGAGGTTTTATGCCGGTTTTTTGTATAAACGATTCTACTTCCAGAGCAATTTCGGCTCTTATAACCTTTGCAGTTTCGCGTCCATCAAGAATCTTAGCAGGCATTATGTATTATCCTCCATAAAACTTATATTTCGCACAAGTGCGCCTAAAACACCATTAATGAATTTACCCGATTCACCCGTGCTGAATTTCTTTGCTAAATCAACGGCCTCATTGATTGATACACTATTAGGAATATTTTCAAGATACATTATTTCATACATAGCCATACGCAGAATATTCCTATCTATAGCTGGCTGACGCATTAAATCCCATCCCACAGTAAATTGAGATAGATTTGCATCTAACTCATTCATGCTGGCAATGGTTCCCTCTACAAGCTGGGTGGCGAATTCCGCTGCTGAAATGCTGAGATTTGTATTTTCTAGTGCAATAGACAATGCTTCTTTGGGTGGGAGTTTTGCAACATCTACCTGATATAACACATTTAATGCTGTTTCTCTTGCTGCTCTTCTGCTTTTTGTTTCCATAAAAAATTATACGCTTTTCTTATTTTGATTATCCTATACCATAATGAAGTTGATGCATTTATTCAGTATTGTCTGACATTCTTCGGTTGATAAAGTTTGTTGAAAATTCTCCGCGCCTAAAAAATGCATTTGCCATGATTTTCTCATGGAAAGGGATGTTGGTTTTTAATCCCTCTACTGTAAATTCATCCAGACACCTCGACATTTTTGCTATTGCTTCATTTCTGTCTCTGCCCCATACTATCAGCTTTCCTAAAAGGGAATCATAGTAAGGAGGAATCACATAGCCCGGATATAGATGAGTGTCTACTCTTACGCCAAATCCGCCTGGAATAACCAACTCTTCTACTTTTCCAGAGCTTGGTGTAAAGCCTCTATCCGGATCCTCTGCTGTAATACGGCATTCAATTGCATGTCCTTGTATATTAACATCCTTTTGACTGATATTCAGTTTTTCTCCTGCTGCAATTAGTATCTGTTCTTTTACAATATCTATATTTGTAATAGCTTCTGTAACAGGATGCTCAACTTGTATTCGAGTGTTCATTTCCATAAAATAGAATTTTTTGTCTGCATCTACAAGAAACTCAACGGTGCCGGCGCTTTCATATCCTGTGGCTTTTGCAGCTTTGATTGCGGCTTCACCGATTTTTTTGCGCAGACTTGGTGTTAATGCAACTGATGGCGCTTCTTCAAGCATTTTTTGATGACGTGCATTTTGTATGGAGCATTCACGCTCACCCAGATGTATTACATTCCCGAATGAATCGGCAAGAATTTGAACTTCAATATGTCGTGGTTCTTTAATGAACTTTTCCATATAAACATCAGGATTGCCAAATGAGGCTTCTGCTTCAGCCTGTGCAATTTTTAATGTATTGCCAAGCTCATCTCCATTATGCACCAGTCTGATTCCTCTTCCGCCTCCACCCGATGCTGCTTTAATTAAAACTGGATACCCCATTTTTGCTGCAAGCTTTGCTGCTTCCTGCTCATTAAGAAGTATACCTTTTGTTCCGGGAACAACAGGTACGCCTGCAGCCTGCATTATTTCTCTTGCTTTTGCTTTATCGCCCATTTTCTCAATGGTAGATGGTTTTGGTCCAATGAACTTTATCTTACATGCTTCACATGCTTCAGCAAATCCAGGGACCTCTGAAAAATATCCATATCCGGGATGAATTGCATCGGCGCCGGTAATTACAGCTGCACTGATTATGTTTGGTGCGCTTAAATAGCTGTCTTTGTTAGCAGGAGGACCTACGCAGACTGAGTCATCTGCCAGCCGAACGTGAAGTGAATCTGCGTCGGCAGTTGAATAAACAGCTACTGTCGCTATTTTCATTTCCTTGCAGGCTCTTATAATTCTAACTGCAATTTCTCCACGATTTGCTATCAAGATTTTTTTGAACATTAATGACTCCAAGTAATTAATAATAAAAACGGTATGTATGCATTATACAATCAATATTTTTCATGTCCGGGTGTGGTGCAATAAACTCGCCCGTTAGACGAATCATATCCATAGCTGTTTCCTGACACAGGACATTTGAATATGCTGCTGCTCATACCTTGGGATATTGAATATAAATAGGGAGGATATGTTTCGTTTGTTGTATAGTATAACTGAATTGCATTTCGTATTTGCGAGAGATTGTTAATGCAGTCTACACCTTTGGCTTGTTCAATCGGTGTAACTTTTTTTTGTTCGGTTGGTGCACCGGCTCCAGTATACTTTGGTATAAGATATGCAGCGGATATTATAATTATTGCCAATATTATCAATATACCTATTAATGCAAATCCAGATTTATTATTTAATTTCATAGCAATTTTTACTTTTTGTTTTCAACACGAAATAGATGCTGTCCATATTCTACAGGGATTTCATCCTCAGCAAATATTTCAGTGATTATTCCATCATGTTCAGAAACAACATCATTCATCAGCTTCATCGATTCAATCTGCCCTACAACCTGTCCAACTGATACATTTACACCTGTATTTTTAAAATCATCTACCCAATGGAAAATCCCAACCATTGGGGCAGATATAAATGTTTCCTTTGTGTAAGAAGCCGGCGAAGAAGTATTTCTTTCAGCCTTTTTATTGATATCATCAGACTTTTTTGTTTTGCCTGAAAAATTCTTCTTTAACAAATTCTTGTGAATTGTAATTCTTGAAGGATTATTTATATCAGCGCCTGTTATTGTCAGCTCTGATATGTCAGCATTCTTTACAAGGTCAACAATCTTCTCTATTTCTTGAATATCCATATATCACCAATTTCTGATTAAAGTTATATGCCGGATTTAAAAATTAAATATTCCATAGTTTTTACAAACAAGGTTATTATAATTATTGTAAAGCATATAAGCAGTATAAACTCTGCGGTGCTGCTTGCATCTATCGTGGTATTTTGCAATTGTATTGATGAATTGGGTATTCTTACCAATATAGATGCTTTGTCAACAAAACTATATGCAGACTGCATAATTCCACGAATGTATTCTATAATCTGACTGTAGTGTGTCCAGATATATGCAATAGGGATAATAAACGCTAAAGGACTCAATATTCTATATTTCAACTTCTGATGAGAAATATACATTATGCATTGCTGGCATCTTCTGTGTTTTTGCATCCACGATAATTGCTTTGTTGATGTTCTATATATATCATAAAATTTATCGTTTGCGCCGCTTCCGGCCTTTAATGCTCTTAATATTATATTTTTATCGCAATAACATCCACTTCGTATTCTCCAACAGGCTTTTTTTAATTTGTATGCATCGCATATACTTCTCATATGCTCTCTGCAATATAACGTATTCCAGCAAGAAAAACCAAAGCCAGATACTGTTGTTGCAACATTAGTTTCAGATGTTTTGTTTGCGCAATTCTCTACCTTTGCTTTAATAAGTTTATCTGCCTTTACCAATGCCCAAAGATTATACAGCATAAACGGAATGGAGATAATAATGGCTATCATTCCAACATATTTTATTTGAGAAACTATATGTAAAACTAATGAGACAGTTTGATCTGACGGATTGTTGATAATAAAAGGTGATCCCCAGTAAAAAAGCGCTCCCATTATTAGAAGTATATAGCCAACTAACTCGTCATTATAAAACCTGGCTGAAACGCTGATGATTAATATTCCGCCGCTTAAAACAAGCAGACTGCATGCAGATATAATGAGCTGTTTTATACTTGCATAGTCATTTGCAGATAATTTTTCTGATCCGGATAAAGGTCCTGCAACAACTCCCCATAATAAGTATAAAAACACTACTCCAAATATAGTTCCCGATATTCTGTATATATAGTCAAGAATAATGTACAATAAAGACTGAACCTTACCACCATCTGAATTTTTTGGTTTGGATGGATTACTATTAGACATGTGCATCCTCCTTATAATGCAATGGCGATAAGATATATTTATTTGGATCTTTCTAAATACGCATCTGTTCTGGTATCTACTTTTATTTTATCACCAATGTTTATAAAAAATGGTACGCTTACTACTGCTCCTGTTTCTAATACCGCTGGTTTAGACCCGCCGGATGCTGTATCTCCACGTACTCCAGGATCTGTATCAGTAACTTCCAGTTCTACTGTGAAAGGAAGTTCTATGGATATTACATTACCCTCATGCATTAAGACACTTACTTCGTTGTTTTCCTTCAAATATTTTTTTGCTGAACCAAACATATCTCCGTTTACAGATATCTGATCATATGTTTCTGTATCCATGAGGAAATATTCATCATCTAAGCTGTATAGAAATTGCATAGGTCTTCTATCTAATACAGCCTGTTCCATTCTTTCACCTGCCCGCCATGTTTTATCTATAACGGCCGATGTTCGTGCATTCTTAAGCTTACTGCGAACGAATGCTCCGCCTTTTCCAGGTTTTACATGCTGGAATTCAACTATTGTGTATATATCGTTGTCTACAATTATTGATAATCCGTTTTTGAAATCACTAGTATCTATCAAGCAGCTTCCTCCTGCATTATTTTGGGATCTGAATTATTAATGTAAAAATCATTGATAATAATACCCCTTAGATTACGAATAATAATATCATAAAAAGAGGCTAACTGCAAATAAATGCTGCAATGGATTGCCTGCTGAATAAGCTGGTCTATTGATTGGAACCATGGCACTTTTTATATTTTTTTCCACTTCCGCATGGACATGGATCATTTCTGCCAATTTCGTTATTCACTGCTGTCGATTCCATCA
>JAPXND010000022.1:0-24194 GCA_033808695.1 Armatimonadota bacterium | reverse complement strand
ATACATGAAGAGGTCTAACAATGCACCTCTTTTGGTTCATAACTGGCGTTCCGCTTCCCAATATCTCAATTCTTTTATTGACCTATTGTAACTTTTGTTTGTTTAATGTACACTGCTTACCGGATTTACTGTTACATTCCTCATACTATCTATGAATTATCTGTCGTCATTATATCCAACTGTTCCGCGAATACCCATGTCTGAGCTGGATATAGGTTCAAAGCTTTTCACATCAGAGCCGTATACCAGTGTTAATCCTATACTTACAGTATGGTGGCCGTATGCAATAGGTCTTTGTTATCTCATTCCGTTAGATGTATCTTTTAGCTGCTGGTTTTTCTTTGTCTTTATAAGAATACTTGTAGTTATTGCAGCTATGTTGGGAATAAGAGACGGAACACCCGGATTTGGAGCTACACAATTCCCTTATTTTGAATACATTTCTGAAGGTGCATGGCTGGGAATGTTTATAGTGGTAATGTGGAGTGCAAAGGGGTTTTTAAAGCAGCTATGGCGTAATATTAGATACAATGAAAAAATCCCTGGTGATGAGAATGAAGCAATATCATACAAAACAGCATTTTATGGCGCCGTTATAGGATTTGTTCTGCTGGTTATTATTGGTATACTTTGCGGAATGAGGCCGCATGTTGCCCTGTTAGCATTCACTTTGTTCTATCTTGCAATCATCATTATGACCCGTATGTATGCTCAGGTTGCTTTGCCCTTGTTCTGTATGGCTTTTTTCAGTTTTACAGCATGGACAACTAATTTTACAGGCATTACGGGATTGACTGGCAAAGAGGGCACCATACTCACAAGTTTCTATTGGTTTGATAGAACTTATGAGACCCTTCCAATGGGACACCATATGGAATCTCTGGTGCTTGCAGACAGACTGAATCAGAGTAAACGGAAAATGTTTAAGGTGATCATCATCTCATCCATACTCGGAATTGTGATTGGTATGCTTACACTTTTGCAGATCTACTACGATAGAGGAGTTGCTTCTGCGCAAATGAGCACAGACCCGGTATGGTTGGGCAGCTATGCTTGGGGACGGTTAAAATCATGGAATGACAACCCAACCGGCGTTCAATTTGGAACACTTGCAAAAATGGGTGTATCTGCGCTTATTGTAATCTTTCTGGCTGTAGCAAGAAATATGTGGTTTGGGTTTCCTCTTCACCCTATAGGTTATTTGTTTGCAAGCAGCTTTGCATTAGAATGGGGTATGTGGAATATTATATTTGTTACCTGGCTTATTAAATCATTAGTTGTAAAATATGGCGGACTTCGTATTTACAGACAATCACTTCCATTATTCTTCGGATTGGCACTTGGAGATGCAGTTGCACACCTTGTCTGGGGTATTGCACTTGGTCTGATGGGTGTCAAGGGCGCATCTCCATATTGATATCTTCCAAAACCATGCAAGGGCTGCCGTGTTGCTGCCTTTGCATATTTTTTGTTTCTAAAATAGTAATTTGGGTAATATAAACTCGTATATTTAAGTAATATAGGGCAGCAAAAGGATATATTTTATGAATGATATTCATATAGAAATTGATATAACTGGTATGACATGTGCGGGATGTGCCTCGCGCTTGGAAAAAGCATTGGCAGCTTTAGATGGAGTAACCTATGCAGGAGTTAGTATTGCCTCTGAAAAAGCTTCTATAACATATGATTCAGATAAAATTGGATTATTGGATATTGCCAATCTAGTAATAGATTATGGATTCAACATAGCTACTGTAAATGCAAGCATCGGCATTAAAGGTATGTCTTGTGCTTCTTGTGCTGCAAAAATAGAAAAGGCGCTGAAAGAGGCAGAAGGAGTGATGTCGGCATCGGTAAATTTTGCTTCAGGAAAAGCTTGCGTGGAATACATTCCAAGCGTAATATCAGAACAGGATCTTCGTGAAGTCATAAGTAAATCCGGTTACATTTCCATCAAAGAATCAATTGGGGTTGATAGTGGAAAATCTGTCTTGCCAATTGAATACTATGGTGATAGATTAGAGCGATCGTTATTTGTAAAAACTGCCGTTTGCGCTATTATAACATTCATAATATTATTAGGCAGCTTCAATGTTGTAAATGCATTCTCAAATCCTTGGTTTTTGCTTGTTATGGCTTCTGTAGTGCAGTTCTGGGGCGGATATCCATTCTACAAAGGAGCGTTCGTCTCTGCCCGACATAAAAGTGCAGATATGAACACTTTAATTGCTGCAGGAAGCTCTGCGGCCTATTTCTACAGCTTAGCGCTTATCTTATTCCCTGATTTCTTTGCAGATGCCGTAGGCGCTCATCTAATGCTGCATTTTGATACATCCTCAGTAATAATTACGCTGATACTTTTTGGACGCTTGCTGGAGAAAAAAGCACGCGGAAGAACCTCAGATGCAATTAAGCATCTTATTGGGCTTCAACCCTCCACTGCGCGAGTGATAAAAAATGAACAGGAGATAGATATCCCCATTGCAGAAGTTAAGGCAGGCGACCTGATTGTTGTGAGACCAGGTGAGAGAATCCCGGCTGATGGGATTATTGTTGAAGGCAGGTCTTCTGTTGATGAATCGATGATAACAGGGGAATTTATGCCGGTTACTAAATCTATTGGCGATAAAGTTGTAGGAGCGACAATCAATCAAAAGGGAAGCTTCAGATTTAAGGCTCAGCAGGTTGGGAAAAATACTTTTTTGGCTCATATTATTAAGCTGGTGGAACAGGCGCAGGGGTCAAAAGCGCCAATCCAACGATTGGCAGATTCAATTGCGGGTATTTTTGTACCCATTGTTATTGCTGTTGCCGTTATTACTTTTCTTATTTGGTTAAAATTCGGTCCATCGCCGGCATTTACCAACGCATTATTGAGCTCAATTGCTGTTCTGGTTGTTGCGTGTCCATGTGCACTTGGGCTTGCAACTCCCACAGCTATTATGGTTGGAATGGGTAAGGGTGCAGAGAATGGGATATTGATTAAAAGCGGTGCAGCTCTTGAAACCGCTCACAAGCTTACAACCATTGTTTTTGATAAAACAGGCACTCTTACGGTTGGGCATCCGGCAGTTATAGATTTCTTAAATCTTGGAAGCTTTTCAGATGAAGAGGTGCTTGCGGCAGCAGCATCAGTTGAAAGCATATCGGAGCATCCGCTGGGTGAAGCAATTGTTCGGCATGCTGAAATGAAATCGTTAGCAATAACCAAGCCAATTGATTTTCATTCAATATCGGGGCAGGGGATAAAAGCTGCTGTTGATGATATGCATGTTGTTATTGGCAATCGCAGGTTGATTGATAACTCGGCAAGCAGCGATGTTGTATTGCAATTTATTGAAAAGTCGGCGCAATTTGTAAATGTAGGCAAAACTATTATCTACATTATGATAAATGATTCACCAGCCGGAATAATAGCTATTGCTGATAAGTTGAAAGAAGGTTCATCAAAAGCAATCCAACTTTTAGATGAAATGGGAATCGAAACAGTTATGTTAACCGGTGACAACAGGCACACGGCAAAAGCAATTGCCGCCCAGGCAGGAATCAAACATGTAATGGCTGAAGTATTGCCAGACCAAAAAGCATCACATATCAAATCCCTGCAGAGTCAGGGGAAAGTTGTTGCAATGGTTGGTGATGGTATAAATGATTCACCGGCACTGGCGCAGGCGGATATAGGTATTGCATTGGGCTCTGGCACGGACATTGCAATTGATGCTTCAGATATCACCCTTATCAGCAGCGATATCGGTTCAGTGGTTACAGCAATCAATCTAAGCAAAGCTGTAATGCGCACTATTAAGCAGAATCTGTTTTGGGCATTTATATATAATCTTATTTTAATTCCTGTTGCAGCTGGAATACTATATCCATTTTTTGGGATAAAGTTTAATCCTATGTGGTCTGCTGTGGCAATGGCGCTAAGCAGTGTATCTGTGGTAGGCAATTCGCTGCTTTTGAAACGATTTAAATAAAATTTTAATAATTCTTAATATTCACTTGACCTATTTTTAACTCTTGTGTATCATTTTAGAGTAATCATTATTTTGGAGTATTATTAACAATGAAATATTATAACAGTTTTCGTGTTACGCGTCTGAATGAAGGTAAACCAATCATCCAGGCAGACCCAGATAGTTGGGATAACAGGTTTACTTTTAATCCTACAGCCTTATATCTCGAACGATCAGAAAAGAATGATGTGTTGATAAAAGGTTTGCTGGATGATATGTCAATAGACGATCCCATTCTTAAGGATGGGGTAGTTGCTATTTACTATAGAGGTGTTCCAAAGGATGTAGAAGGGCTTCCATCACGCAGGTCATCAGTGGGATTGGCTGTTTTTACACCAGACCTGCATATTATCAAACGATTTGCATATCCCATCCTTAAGCCAACAGATGATCCTATGGGGTATGATTATAATGGCGTAGAAGATCAACGCATAGTTCGTATTGAAGACAGATTTTATCTTACTTACTGCGGATTTGTTGTTTATCCTGATTCAACATCCAAAGCAAGAGTTTGTTTGGCAGTATCAGATGATCTGCTCAACTGGGAAAAGTTAGGCCCGGTAGAGGGTGATGTGAATAATTGGCCGAATAAGAATGCTGTGATTCTTCCATATCCTGTAAACGGAAATTATGTAATGTTTCATCGCCCGTGCAGAGGTAAGCAGTCAGACTATTCCATCTCACTAGCCATCAGTGATTCACCGACCGGCGTATGGAAAGACTGTGGTCTTGTTATGAAATCGGTAAGCCATCCAAGGTATACGGAGTCATGGAATGGAATGGGTTCGTCGCCTATTCATCTTGGTGATAATGTTTATCTTGCAGATTATCATGCCGGCAACTATCTTGAATCTGGCGAGAGAGATTATTTTGCAAATTATGCACTGTTAGATTTCAATAAATTCGATCCTGCGCATCCCGAAAGAATAGTGGTATGGCGTATAGAAGCAGCGCTTTTTCCAGAAACAGATTATGAAATGAATTCGCCCTGGCCCCACGAAAAAACACTGAATTGTGTATTCCCCTGCGGAAGTTATGTGTATAAGGATGATTTTTATTTGATATATGGTGGTGCAGATGCCTATGTACTTGCAGCAAAACTGAACAAAAACGATTTGCTGCAAATACACCAGGAGTTATTGGCAAGCAGCAAGAAACATATATGGATTGCAGATTGTCTTAGAGAATATCAATTAGTATCAGAAGCTACCTGATTCTGTTTGAGCAGCCTAAAATATCCATCCATCTGCCGGTTACTGCACTTACTGCATCTCGTGCCTGAGTAAGAGTGATTGAATACCAGTTGTTCTTTTGCCTGTTATCTATTGCGCCAATGTATGCACGAGCGAGTTCTGACGCTACATTGACTTTTGATATGCCGATTTCAATTGCCTTGTGAAGCTGATCTACAGGTGTGCCAGAACCTCCATGCAGCACTAACGGGATATCAACGGCTTCTCTGATTAATTTAAGCCTTGCAAAATCAAGTTCAGGAGCCTGCGGATACATTCCGTGTCCGTTTCCTATGGCAACTGCAAGTGCATCTATGCCAGTAAGCGCAACAAATTCGGCTGCCTGTTCCGGGTCTGTAAGCATGGAAAAATCAGTGCCTTCCTGGGTTTCATCATCTACTCTGCCTACAGAGCCAAGCTCACCTTCAACTGCTATTCCATAAGGTTTGGCAATATCAACTACAGATTTCGTAAGTTCTACATTTTCCTCGAATGTGGCAGTGTGTGAACCATCAATCATTACGGATGGAAAACCAGCATCTATGCATCTTTTTACAGATTCAATGTCAGTTGCATGGTCAAGATGGACGCATATAGGCACATCAGTCTCATTCCCAAAAAACTTAATTAGTTCTATCATCGCCTTAGGACCCACTAAATCCATTTCCCAAGCGGCACTTATCATCATAACTGGCGATCGCTTTCTTGTGCCCTCATCAATTATCGCTTTTGCGGTTTCAGCGTTGCAAAAGTTGAAGGCGCCTACCGCATAATGGTTTTCTTCCGCATCCTTTAGCATTTGTTTTATGTTAAGCAGTTCCATTCATATCTCCTTATATGTTTTTAATACCCAATAGTCTTTGAACCCCGCACAAGCACTCAATAGGGTATCAATAATCATTTAGCAGCATATTTCTAAATTACATTCGATATATGGCAGTAAATCCACTATCAATAATTGAATTACTCCAAAAAAAAGCCCGCCATTATTGACGGGCATTTCAGTGTCCATTTCGTATGTTATCTTGCGGGCATAGATGGCAATGTTGGCATCACCGGCGGCATTGTTACTCCTCCGCCAGCCCCTCCTGACATTGGAGGCGTCATACCCATTCCTCCGGGCATTGTTGGCATTGCAGAGGTCATTCCAAATGACTGCCGTGCAGGAGCCTCATTCGCCTTATTCCGCTGTCTCTTTATAGCAGCATCAACAGTTGATTCTTTATTCATAGAGTAATTCTGGAATAATGTTTCCCAAGAATTCTTTGTTCTTTGCTCTTTTGTAAGTGTTAAAGGCATACTCACATTTAATATAGGTCTGTTTGAGTTAATACGATATTTGAATCTAAGCATAGGAGTAATAGTTCCATCCCAGTTTCTTATATTCAATGTTCTAACGTTAGATACCATGCTGCTGAACTTTACTTTTGGCTGTAATGGCTTGGTTTCCACTGCTGGTGAAGCAGATTGTGATCCGCCGGGCATACCAGGCATCATTCCTGGCATTATGCCAGGCATTCCGCCTGTCATAGGCGCACCGGCTCCACCTCCCATTGGCGCCGGAACTTGTGCATTGAGTTTACCATAACCAATAATCATAATTACTGCAGCAAACACAATACCGGCTGTTATTATTAATGTAAGGCGCTGTGTCGATATCTTAGACATTGCGCACCTCCTTTAATGAGTCTATGCGTTTTTATTAGGAAAACAGAAGATTATTTCTGCAAGCTAATTATCTACCTTGCATTTTACATGACAATTTGTTTGGTGTCAACCTTTATACCCAGTATATTTAAAAAAATGTTGAATTTTGCAAAAATTATTCCTCCAGAATGCATATAAGCTGTAAAATATACGATATTTGCCATTGACACTAAGTCCTAAAGCAAGATGCCATAGTAATAGCTTTATGTTTACAATTAGCATTCATTGATGTATAATAATGAGGTAATGATGCTTTTGGGCGGTTAGTTCAGGGGGAGAACGCTTCGTTGACACCGAAGAGGTCATTGGTTCAAGTCCAATATCGCCCACCATATTTCAAGCGTGAAACACTCTGTTTTCAATCAAAAATCAGGGTGTTTTTTTGTTTTTGCAGTCAATTGGCGACAAATTGGCGACTTTTTCAATTATATTCTTAATTCTCACAATAGAAAAATTATTTTCTGCTTCCTTTTGATAAGTGTATTTGTCAGCCCATTTTTTATAAGAACCAACGCTATTATATCCAACTGTGAAAATTATCGAAAAATGTTATAATTCTAATATATGAGGTCAAAAATATCTATCATGCAAAAAGTCTTACCAATATTTTATGATGAATATGATATCTTGCCAGATTTTA
This sequence comes from Armatimonadota bacterium, assembly GCA_033808695.1. Taxonomy (GTDB): domain Bacteria; phylum Armatimonadota; class UBA5829; order DTJY01; family DTJY01; genus JAPXND01. Next base: position 16,596 of record JAPXND010000022.1, on the reverse strand, counting down.
ACAGCGAGTATTTTTTATCACACCTGATAACCTATCTTGGCAACAAGCGTAAGTTATTGCCATTTATAAATGAAGCTATTGTCAAAGTGAAAAATTTATTAAAAAAAGACAAAATAACAGCCTTTGACGGTTTTTCTGGTAGTGGTGTGGTGTCAAGATTATTAAAATATCACACAACATACTTGGTTTCTAATGATTTTGAAGATTATGCATATACAATTAATAAAGCCTATTTGACAAATAAAAAAGATATCGATATTCCACGTCTTGAGAAAGCTATTAAATATTTAAACGACAACAAACTGAAAAAAACAGAATCTGATTATTTTATTACAAACAATTACGCACCCAAAAATGACAATGATATAAAAGTTGGCGAAAGAGTTTTTTATACTCGCAAAAATGCTGAGATTATAGACAATATACGCTATATGATAGAACATGAAATTGATGACGACTTAAAGATTTACTGTCTATCTGCCCTGCTCATAAAAGCATCAATTCATAACAATACATCTGGTGTTTTTAAGGGTTTTCACAAAAAAAATGGTATTGGTCATTTTGGCGGAGCTGGCGAAAATGCTCTTATACGCATAAAAGGAGAAATCACGCTTGATGTCCCAATTTTTGCTGACGCAGAAAACAACACAAAAGTGTTTTGCAAAGATACTAACGAGTTAGTAAAAGAAATTGAACCAGTCGACTTGGCATATTATGATCCACCATACAATCAACACCCTTATGGCTCAAACTATTTTATGCTCAATATAATAAATGGCGGAAAGCCAGTTGCTATTCAAAATGGTGCAAGTGGTATTTCAAAGAACTGGCAACGCTCTGACTACAACAAAGCTGAACCAGCAGAGAAAGCAATGGACGAGTTAATAAAGAATACCTCTGCGAAATATGTTCTCATCTCTTATAACAACGAGGGTATTATTCCGATTGAAAAATTTCAAAGAATTGTAAGCAAGCATGGCAGCTGGGAATTGTTAGAGCAAGAATATAACACTTATCGTGGCTCTCGCAATTTAAGGGATAGAAGCAATAAAGTCAAAGAGCTGCTCTGGTTAATAAAGAAAAACTAATTAACAAATTTATACTCTTGCTTTAATAGCAATGTCATACATTTGTTCTGCCATTTCTTCAATAGACCAACTTTTATACCTAAATAACATTGAAACTGGTTCAAATGGCATAAAATCTTTTTCCAAATACTTCGCTCAATGAAAAAAATCATTCATTGTTAGCGCTCTGTTTAAAATAGAAGATTCAGGCTGAAAATCATATCCACTACCAAAACAAACGAACGGCAAAACGCTTTCATTTTTGAAAATTGCTCGTATTCCTATAAGGTTTTTGCCAAGTCGTTCAATAGCATATCCTTGTGCCTGTTTTGGCAAACCTTCTTTTTGTCTATCATCATTTGTGCCTTGACGCTTCACTTCGGAAACTAAAATTATCCGACGCTTGCCTTGTTTATTTTTTGCAAAAAGAAAACCGCTGTCTGGACTAATAAAGCTTGTATCAAGTGGTGTTCCGAAGTGTTTGGCATACTTTGGATATTGCTTAGATAACATTGCAATAATATCAACAAGTTTCATAGTTTTTCGGTGTTTTTCACAAATTAAATTTCAGCCGTTAGTTTTCGGCGGGTCGTGTTGGGGCGCCTGTCAAACAGAGCTTTACTTTAATCAATTCTATGCTAAAATAGGTTTTAGTATGGTTGTAAAACTTACTGTATTTTTGTTTTGGCGGTAAATAAAAATATTTACTTGTTTTCGCCAAATATTGTGTTTAATATTGCTGCGCAGGTCATCTGAATTGATGCTTAAAATATTTCAATTTGCAGGGTGTTTCTATTATAATGTAATCTGAACCCTGTTAAAGGAAAAAATGGTGAACGACAATAATATAATTCAAGAAGAAAATGTTTACTGCAAAAGGCATCCGACTGAAAAAACCAGTATTAGCTGTGCAGCGTGCGGAGATCCAATATGTCCGCTGTGCCTGGTGTCCACGCCTGTCGGAATGAAATGCCCAAACTGCGCAAAAAGCGCAAATTCTGCATTGACAAGCATTTCCACCGGAAAACTAATTCTTGCGGGTATATTTGCAATATTCGCTGGATTTGTGGCATCTATTATCGGAAGCATTGGTTTTTTTGTATTGCTCATTGGAATTCCGTTTGGCTACTTTGTTGGCAACACAATAATGAGAATTGTGGGAATGAAATATGGTTGGAAGCTGGAAGTGATTACTGTTGCCGGAATAATAATAGGCGCATTTGGAAATAAAACGGGAATTGAGCATGTTCCTTTCACCACAGTTATTATGGACCCGATTTTTATGATAGCCGTGGTTATTACAATCGCTGCCGCTATTGTAAGGATTCGTTATATATAATCAAACGCTGAATTCATTTGTGATATATGGAGGAAACAAGCAGCTCTGCCTGATGCAATTGCTCCGGCGTATTTACACCAGCGACTTCATACGGCAGGGCTGGTACAGATTCAACAATCTGGTTTTGACTCACAGCGATATCCACCATTTCCGTAAGACAGTATTCGCCGGCTGCATTTTGCGTTAGAAGCTCTATGTTGCTCCATAGCCAATGGGCATTGAAAGCATAACATCCGCCGTTGATTTCTTTTATCTGTTTTTGCACATCATCCGCTGTTTTTTCTTCAGCTATGCCGGCTATACTGCCATTGTTGTTGCGCAATATCCGTCCATAGCCGTAAGGGTCATCCAAAACTGCGGAGACAAGTGTAACTGCAGCATTTGATTCTCTATGGCGATGAATAAGAGCTGCAGCTGTTTCAACTCTGAACAAAGGGCTGTCGCCGCACATAATCAGCAAATGACCGTCTTTTGGCGATTGGTTTTTAGCGGATGACACGGCATCTCCGGAACCCAGCTGCTTTTCCTGGATTGCATAGATGCAGCTGCTGCCGAGTGTGCTGATAACCATATCTCTATTATGTCCCACAACTACCACGGGTGATTTCATTCCAAGCTGGGCAAGCAGATCCAAAATGTATGATATCATTGGTTTTCCGCATAGTGGGATAAGCGCCTTGGGCAGATTCGATCCCATTCGCGAGCCTTTTCCGGCGGCTAATACTATTGCCTGAAAATCATTGTTCATTTGCATCTCCATTGCAAAATACTTATTTGGTGCTTAGATTATATACCAAAACCGTGATATTTTTCACATTGTTGAAAATGGCGGATTGATATTGTTGGTCTTTTGGCGCGGAAAGATACTGCAAGGAATGAAGATTGCGTTTATAACGGCGCTAGATAAGATTAGAGAAACGATTTTATTCTTTTGGATGAAAGGCGGATGAAGGGCAGCTTAACGCCGCCCTTCATTTTAATATTACCAGTTGATATCTACCCATAGTCCATCCGGTGAGTTCGGATACTGAATAAGGGCTGTTTTAGAGTCGGAATCCCAGTTGATATCTACTTTCTCTCCATTAACAAATGCGGATTTTGGCGCTTCTGGAAGGAGCATCCGTGTTGCGCATGTAGTATTGATTGGTCCTTCCGAATGGAATCTCATTTTGTTATCACTTACTTTCAGCTCAAGGATTTTGGATGCTGATGCTAATACAGTGGGTTCATTGCCTACTTTGCTGAGATCTTTCAAAAGAACTCTTGAACCTGGCTTCAGCGATACGCTTTTTAGTATATCAAGTGTTGGACTGAACATATCTACATATTTACCGCGTATGGTTTTTGTTGGCAGTCCTTCTGTTTCATCAAGTCCTGCAGCGATAACATAAGGTCCGCGGCGAAGCATAAGGTAGCTTGTTTCGCGCCAATCTGAACCATTAATTTCCGATGCCTGCTTTGCAAGATCTACAACTCTTTTAGCTCCATATTCGGATCTGGCAAATGCAGCGGGACTGGCATTAACATATATAACAGTTCCTTTTCCAACCTGATGTGTTCCAGTAGATGACACACCGAGTTTTTCAAACAGATGCAGTCTTGGCGTGGAATAAGACATAGGAGCTTCATTCCACCATTCTTTTACGTTGTTGTAAGGATCGATATCGGCATCTGTTACTATAAGCACACCGCCGTCTTTCACCCATTTTGCAATTGCATCGTGGAGATCTGGAGAAGGCGGCTTCTGTCCTTCGTAGGTAAGGAATAGGGTTTTAAATGGTTTAAGGTAGTTTTTCACTATAACATTTTCAAGCTGGACTGGTTCTGCGGGAATGCCAACTTTCAGCAGCGGAAGCGATATTCCATAGTAAGAGCCCATGTCAGACGGACTTGGATCGGACCGCTGGAACATAAGCGTGTCTGAAACGAGGATGCCAATGCCTCTTGTTCCACAATCCCATGCTGATTTTTTCTGATCCATGAAGTTTAGTTCATTCATAACGGTAAGCAGTTCTGTTGCATAGGATGCCGGAATGCCTTCCCGTTCTACTTCTTCTCCCGGGGCAGCATCGCGCAGATTTTTCTTTGGATATTTGCCATTGAAGACTCGCGATGGCCAAGGAGCAACTTCATATCTCCAGACATCTGCATAGAGCAGGGATGCAGTGAGAGTGGATTCCCAGTTCATGCGATAATCGCTCCAGCAGAAATCAGGGTTGTCTTCAATAGGGTCATTAAGATACCACATTCGTTTGCCGGTAGAACGAACGAGATTGTTTAGAACGCCGTATTCACTGAAAGCTGTTTCGAAAGTGCGTTCTTTTGTTACGCCTTTATACATATTGGGCGTGCGTGATGTGCCTGTCCATACCTGTCCGATGAAACCGTCGCATCCATCAATAAGTACCAGGTTAGATTCTGGGCTTATAATTCCCCAAGATGCATAGTTGATCATAGAGTGGGTGGCTACATAGCATTTTACTTCTCTTCCAATTTCTTTGCTGTAATCACGGATAAATTTGAAAACATCGCCTAAGGCGCGGCGATACAGCCAATATTTCAGTTTGGATGCACGATATTGTGCATCAACCGAGGAATGAGGAGCAATCCACGGTTCATTGTAGTATGACTCCCACTCACGTTTGAAGGCTTCTTCATAACCGGCACGGACCCAATATTCCGGTTCTTCCATATGTATGGCTTCGGCGCCAGCATCTATTGCACGTTTCACGCCTACACAGAGATATTTGCCAAAGCTTTCTACAGGACACATATAAGGGACAGTGGGACCATGATTTATTTCATTGCCATGCCTATCCATCTGACCTGCATCAGAATGGTCTACTCCATCATATTCGCCATATAAGAAATCCTGGTAACTTCCCCAAGCTACACCTGTCATTACATGGATTTTATAGCCTTTATCCCGCCATGTTTTGATTCTATCCGGTAAGCCTGGATCAATTCCATATACCATAACAACATCAGATTTGATGTCAATTGTATCGCTGTATGGACCAGCTTCCTGGAAACTTGTTCTTTCCTTGATCTGATCGGGATCAACAACGGCGTTAACCATATTTCCTCCCATAATTAGAATTGTAAGTAGAAGAATAATTATTCTTAAGTGCACAACTCTCCTCCTTAATATTGATTTGCGTTAAACCATAATTCTATTTAAAAGGAATTAATCCTTCATGAAATTTAAATTGATATGCATATAGCGAAGAAAAAGGATACTCAATTTGAGTATCCTTTCATTTATTTTAATAAAGTTATTTTTATTCAGCAGCTGGAACAGCGGGAGGTGCTGTTTCCGCTGGAGCCGGGGCGGCTGGAGGCGCTTCGGCAGGTGGAGCCGGAGTTTCAACGGGTATAATAGGCGCTGCTTCAGGCGTTTGAACAGGCGCATCTGCAGGTTCTAGTGCCGGAAGTGAATCTACCGGCGCTGGAGCAGGTGGTGTTTGCAATGGAGCTGCAGGCGGTAGAGACGACGGCATAGCTATTTCAAACCGTTTAGAAGGATTATTAAGATAATCATAAACGCTGAACATATTTGCAAGCATTGCATGCTGTTCTGGGCGATTGAATATAGATGAGGAAGCATCTGCTGTTTCGTTCCAGCTGTAATAACCGATTGCGTTTCCTGAAAGAGCGCCGTCTAATGCAAATGCTATTGCGCTGTCGGGTGCGGAATCTTCAAAGAATCTGTATGACAACAATACTCTTTTGCCATTATGCATCAACATATCCTGATCTTTTTTAACCTGACCTGTTGATACGGCGCCCGTGGTGCGGATGCATACCATATCTGCGAAGTTGATTATTCGGATATCGTTGGCATTGTTCCATCTATATTGAACAGCTTCTGGTGAATCCTGCCTAAATGGATAGGCAACTTCTACAGCAAAGAGAACATCTTTATAGCGTTTGCGTACTTTTTTAGCAACCGAATCAAACATATCTGATATAATTCGAGATCTGAATTTCATATGTTCTTTTACTGCTTCAGGAACATTATTTTCATCTGTAATGTTATAATTAAATATAGTTTTGTCGCAAGGATCTATTTCATCATAGCTTTTATATGTTGTTCCCCATTTGGTATTCAAATGTGTAATGTTTCTATAGGTTGATTTCATCCATTTACGGAAATACTCGTTTGTATCTTCATCAAATGACAAAGGTAGTCCGAATGTATTTCTCCAGCCTATTTCCATAACCAATCCAATAACAGGCTTGGTGTTTTGACCGTCGGAAATCCGCAGTAGTGCAGGATTATCGATATATCTGTCAAGGTATGCAATTATGTATCTGGAAAGAGCTTCTGCACTGTCATTATCCCTAAAGGATATGCAGCCTTCTTCCTCAACTTTATCTTGATTTACGGCAGGTTTTAATTGCAGGCGTGAGAAATTCATTAGTCCTATTCTGTCTACACTGTGGAGCTGGAGCCATGGAAGGATTTTCATGTTTTCCTGACCGACGAGCTTGTATTCCCTATCAAGCCAATACCAGTCCATATCTAAAGCCTGGCTTACTTCATGATCCAAAAAAACAGTGTTAATGCCGATGCTCTTCATTTTTTGCAGGTCAGCTGTAATAGCTGCGTCATCACTTTTCCATGGGTCCCACCAGTGAGAGAAGAAGTAGATTGATTTTAGCGTTTCACCATTGGTTAGTTTAACGGTATCTTTTGTTTCAATTCTGGCTGCAAATAGTGAAGTTGAAAATACAGCCAGTAGAAGAAGATATATTGTAGATTTTACGATTGACTTTTTCAATGGACATAACCTCCCATTATTTGAATGTTGAATTATGCTGAATATATATAGCAATTCTATCACGGTGATGGCTCAAGGTCAAGAAAAAGGATGCTGTAAGCATAGATAGTATAGAATACAAATACCAGACAGAGTGAATTCACTGTTAAAAGAGTCAGTCTGCTATACCCAAAAGGGCTTAATCAATTTGACAGATTCAAATTGCTCCGTTATCCACCGATTAAAAGCCTTAACTTATATGCTGTTAACTGCATCCAACATTGCCTGTATATAGCCATTTGCCCATGCTCTGCTTCTATATCCCCATCCGGAATCACCTATCATTGCAGGAACATGATCGTTAGTTATATGTCCTTTGAATCCCGATTCCTTAAGTATTTTGACAGCTTTAAAAATATTGGTGTTTCCTTCTCCAAGAAAGACTTCATGGAAATTGTTTTTACATCCCAATACATCCCTCATGTGCACGAAAAATATGCGTTTGTTTTCGGCAAAATATCGCATTGCATCATATACTCCAACACCAAGCATTTCAGACCAGGTGCCATAACAAAAATCCAAACCGTGCATGGGGCTGTTGTGTATATCCATAGCACGCTTATGACCTTCAAAGCTGCTGAATATTCTGTATATTCCGCCAAGCTCTTCTACAGGCGGGTCGTCGGGATGCAGAGCAAGCCGCACATTCCAATCTTCACATACGGGAAGCAGCTGCGATAGATACCAGTCGTAGTTTGACCATACTTCGTCGGCTGAGTATTTTCTGCCATTGGTCAAATCACTGCTTGCATCGCATATGTTGAAGGCGTTAGAAACGGCGTTTCCTCTTATGGTATATTGGAATGTTGTACGCCATACGCCATTTGGCATAAAATGATATCCAAGGATTGGTATGCCGGCTTTGCCCATATTTTGTATAGTGTATTTCATATTTTCGAGCTGTTTATCTTTTCCTGGCAAACCAAGCATTATCTTGTCGTAGAAACAGCTTGGAACATTTTCCAGTGCAATTAATCTAAACCCGGCAGATTCAGCTTTTTCCCGCAGTGATAGAAGGTCATTGTATTCCCAGCGTTCATCGCCGGGTATATTGGGATAATTCAGCTGAATATCTTCACATCCGCATTGAGCTGCAAATTGCAGCCATTCGTCGTTCATGTCAGACATCTGACCTAATGCCAGCCGCATGGATAAGGAATCAAGATCGATCATATGCAACTCCCTTTTTTAATTGGTTTGGCTTATGATATCACAAAAAACGATATGTGTATAATGAATTTGAAAACATTTTATTTCAATTCTTATAACTTGCGTGAATATGGATTTAATTTATTGTGGGATTTGCATATGAGCAAAATTGATACTGAAGGAAAGAAACATGATTCCATAATCTTGATGAGAACGCAGAGTAAATTAAGCTATAGCAAAAGAAAAAAGGAACTCGAATTGTATTAACTTGAGTTCCTTTTAATCTAATATGGTGAGCCCGGTGCGATTCGAACGCACGACCCACGCCTTAAAAGGGCGTTGCTCTGCCAACTGAGCTACGAGCCCATATGCTTTTTCCAAAAGCAGTGAAAGTATATCATTTTAGTAATTATGTTGTCAAATGCTTAGCTGGATATTTTAGAATGAATGTGCTTATACTTGCATTTACATGCCTATTTATTACTGATTTGCTTTTTCAGCTCAATAACTTTGCGTCTTGCTGATTCTATATCTTTTACAAGGAGGTCTCTAGCCTCTGGATAGCCCTGACTCATCTGACGCAATACGTAGGATGGGTGCAGCGCTGCTATGGCTGCATTAGCGTATGGTGTTTCAAACCATAATCCGCGCTCTTTTGTCATTTTGAAGTCTTTATGTATAATGACATTTGCAGAGGGTGCGCCCAGTGAAAGAATTACTAATGGCTTGATGATTTCCAGCTGTTTAAGAAGCCACGGGAAGCAGGCTTCAACTTCCTCTACCCTGGGTGGGCGATTTTTTATACTGCCGGCTTCTATTATGCAGGCACGGCATTTTACAACATTGCAGATAAATACATGCTTGCGGGTGATTCCGCATTCCCTGAGGGCTTCATCAAGGAGTTGACCTGCGCGTCCGACAAACGGTCGACCGGTTGCATCTTCATTGGCGCCCGGACCTTCACCAATGATGACAAGCGGGGTCTCCGGATTTCCTTCGCCAAATACAACGTTGGTTCTGGTTTTTGCCAAATCACATTTCTGGCAGTTAATAGCTTCGTTTCGCAAGTCTTCTATCTGCTGTAAAATGCTGCTCATATTCAATCTACTCCAAGTTTTTCTATCATTTGCACAAGCTTGTTGTAAGTAGTGTTCAGGCTTTCCGGTACAACTCTTTTTTCGGCAATTACGGGCATAAAGTTAGTATCTCCATTCCATCTGGGCACAATATGCCAATGGATGTGGTTGGGGATACCTGCTCCTGCCGTTTTGCCTAAGTTTACGCCAAGATTGAATCCGTCCGGCGCAGAGAGTTCTTTTAGCAGCTTTAGTGAATATCTAACCAGGTGATTGATTTCTAGAAGCGCTTCATCATCAAGATCATACATATCCGCGGTATGCATATATGGGGCAACCATAAGGTGTCCCGGATTATACGGGAAAGCGTTAAGTATTATAAAGCTGTGCTTGCCTCTATAAATAATATGATTCTTTTTGTCATTATTTTCAGCAGGGAAAACGCAAAAAATGCATCCTTCCGGTTTTTCCACGGCTTCAATATATTCCATACGCCAGGGCGCCCATAATCTATCCATAATTGCAACCTCTTCAATATTATTATATATAGATTACCACAAATCAACCAAAATATTCTATCAATAGGGGTGTAAATTTCAGTTTATTATGACATTTTCCGCTAATATGTGGTCTGTCGTTGTTTTGAGGTAGTGTGGGATTACCGGCGGGTGGTTGTATCTAAGAGGTTTTGATTGCAGGGAATTGGGAGGATTTCATCTATCCCCTGCAATATGAACATTTATGCAGCTTTTGCTGCTACATCAGTTTGAAGGCGTCTATGGATTGGTGACGACTAACAGCTTTTGGGTTTTTATCGGTGGATATCACCAGTTTGATGGTATGATTACCGTCACTCAGTTCAGAGTTTGCATATAGCTCCTGCTGCTGTTTAAATTCCGGGCTGTAAGCATCTATGGTGGCTGCAAGCTTGCCATCGATGTATATATCCATCATGCCATGATCGATGTTCATATCGCCTATGACTTTGATTACCTTGCCTTTGAATTTATATTCCACGGAGCTGCCCGGGGCGCTTGATGTATGACAATCGTTGAAGATGAATCCCTTAGCTGAGCTGTTATAAAACCAGCCGGAACTGTATATAATGGAAGGATTGTCATTGTTTATAATGGCATAAGATCTATCTATACGCCATTTTTGAATTGCAGCGCCGGTATCTTCTGACATGCAGGGTGCAGTCCCCTTAGATTTTTTACGGCAGTCTAAAACCTTGCCTGTTGAGATGTTGATAATCTTAGAGAGTCCATTATCAATATCAACAATTTCCCATTTTTGGCTTGTGGAATCAGTATCGGTAAACATATAGAGGTCTGCTTTTTTGCCATCATCGCCGGCATCCAATGCCTGACCTGTGTAGTTGTTGACTATTTTGCAAAGTCCTCCGCCGATTTCAACGATCTGCCATTGCTGACTGGCAGCTTCTATATCATCCCAAATATAAGGCTTTTCGCCATTATGACGATTTAGAGCATCCAACACTTTATTGGCAGCGCCATTAATTATTTTGCAGGATGGTGTATTGCGCAGAATGTTTATGCTGCCTACAGTTATATCCCAATACATCCAGTTGTGCATTTCCTGATCATGCCCATACCATTTATCTGCATCTGTAAGATTGGTAGTATCTGCAGTCCAAACGGCGGTGTTTTCCAAATAGTCGTTGAATGCAACTATCATAACAATTTTGGGTTTAGGGTTGCTGATATCCAACACTGTATTCCAGCAGTTTCGATAGAAGTCGCCCAGACGGCGTGATACATATGGAGGATTTGATCTGTTGTAATGCCCCCATCCGGGAGATACTACCTCTACCTCTTCGTTGATTACCGTGCCGCTGCTGTAGATGTTCCAGCCATAGCTACCGCTGATAACATCACTGGCGTATCTTATTGTGAATTTGCTGCCATAGGTTTTGTCACCGGTATAATCATTCCAGGAAGATGTGTTATTCTTAATGCTGCCCCAATATACAATGAGCGGTTTTCCATTCAATTGGTAGTAATTGCGGGGACCGCCATATTCGGGGTTGTTGTAGAAGGTGTTGTATACTTCTTCGGCTTCTTTTTCCATGCATAATCCAACAGGAGTATCTTCATATACATCTGGATGTGAGCCGGCAGCTATGGCATATTTGATTTTCCATTTATGGGTGTCATTCCAAGCTTTTATCCTTTTAGCTGCGATTCTTGCATTATCTACAAATGGTTTCATTGCAGGACGGTAATTGCCAAGTCCGCCGGGAGTGAGTTCAAACAGAAGGAAATCGATTTTTGCATTGGCTATTTGCTGCAGATGAAAATCAATCACAGATGTATCTGCTGCATTGTAATAACGATAATCAGTAGGATTGTTTGAGCAAAGGGGGAGATACATTGTAGGTTTGTATCCCATTCCGCCGACTTTTTTCCAATCTTCGCCATAGTAGGTGCAATACCAAATCCCAACATCGGTGGAGTTTGGATCGTTGCCGTTAGTTGTTATCTCTGCATTAGCTGCTGCGCACATGCCTGTAAAGCAGGCTGCTATAATCGATGTTGTTAATGTATACATGATTAAACTTCCTATTAATAATAAACAATTTTTCATAATACAGCCCACTATTAATTTTACTGTCTGAATGCAGGTTTGCCGCATATCTGTTAATATCTGCACCAGACAAAAATATTAATACATTTCAGCGTAATCTCAGTTTATAAATATACGGCTGTTTTGTCAATTGATAAAAATCATTATGTAAACACTTGACATTTATACGAACATATGTTTGAATATATTATAAAAATTTATTAGGTGACAATGATGCGCAAGGATATTTCGCCCAGACAGAAACAGGTGCTTGCATATATTGAAGACCATATAGCGGAAAGAGGGTATCCCCCTACAGTAAGGGAGATAGGCAAAGGCGTAAATCTTAGTTCAAGCTCTACTGTTCATGCTCATCTCAAGGCGCTTGAAGATGCAGGACTGATAAAAAGAGAGGCGATACTTACGCGCGCTATTAAGCCTATTTCAAGCGACGCAACTATTCATGCCAACATAACCGAAGTTCCGGTGCTCGGGCGGATAGCTGCCGGTCAACCGATACTTGCCACAGAAGATGTTGAGGAAATGTTTCCGCTGCCATATGACTTTCTTGCCGGCGGAGAAGGGTTTATGCTTAGGGTAAAAGGCGACAGTATGGTTGAAGACGGGATAAGAGACGGCGATCTTGTGATTGTAAGGAAGCAGGAAACAGCGGATAACGGCGATGTAATAGTTGCAATGATTGAGAATGAAGCCACAGTGAAGCGCTTTTTTAAAGAGAACGGCAGGATTAGACTTCAGCCGGCAAATTCTGCAATGGAGCCGATATATACATCTAATGTTGTAATTTTAGGCAAAGTTGTGGGATTGATACGCAGAATGTGATAATATATATAAAAATTATTAAGGAGTATATATTGTGCCAAAGGTAGAGAGTGTTGTAGATATAAAAGCTGATGTAGATAAAGTATTTAATTTAGCAAAAAATGTGGAAGATTTTCCAAATTATATGGAGGATCTGAAATCTGTTACTATTCTGGAAGAAAACGAGGACAAAAGCCGACTGGTTACTGAGTTTGTTGGAGTAGTGAAGGAATTTAAGACTACTATGCAATGGGTTGAAGAAGATATATGGGATGCCGAAGCTAAAACCTGCACATTTACTTTGGTAAAAGGTGACTTTAAAAGCTACAGCGGAAAATGGACATTTGAGCCTATTGACGGCGGTACAAGATACTCATCGGTGATTGAGTTTGATTATGATATTCCAATGATTGGTCCATTGATTAAGAATCTCATCACCAAAAAAGTGAAACAGAACGTAGACAACATGCTGAATGCAATTAAGCGGAAAGCAGAATCTACCGATTAGTACAGGGCTTAAATCAGAAGCTCGTTAGTGGAATGTTATAGCTTAAGCGGATTAAGCGCATCTGCTAATTCTGATGGGGAAGCAGTACCTGTAACGCCAATTTTCTGAACAGTAATATGTGCGGCAAGATTGGCAATAAAAGCCGATTCTATAAGTGAGGCTCCGCTGACAAGAGATAGAACTGCTGCTGCAGTAACACTGTCGCCGGCGCCCGTGGGGTCTGTTTCTCCATTAACCTTAAAGCCGGGAGCATGTTCATATAAGCCATCATGGAAGATAGTTATTCCATGTTCGCCTCTGGTAAGAAACACCGGTTTGTTATTTCGTTTTGATAACAGATTTCCTGCACGATGAACAATTTCATCATTTATGCTGCCGTCATATGAGTTAAAAGCTGCTTTTAGGGCTTCAGATTGATTTGGTTTGAGTATGGTGTTTCTAAAATATCCTGCTCTCATACGGCTGTCGGTCCATATAATGGTATCCGGTGATTCTTCACCGAGCTTGATTATTGCATCTCTGATAAAATCGGTGATAACGCCGCAGTTTTCTTCATCTGCCTGATCAATAACAATCAATGCATCAATGGAGTCTTTTACAGCATTCAGCGATTCAGCAATTTGCTGCTGAATGTCTTTAGGCAGTATGTTTCTGTTCTTGGTATCGTAGCGTGACTCTTCGCCTGCTAAACCCTTCACTCTGGAGTTTTGCGGTTTCAGGTATGTGGGTGTATAACGATTTGGTGCATATATAAGATGAGTTGTGCAGCAGCCGATGTTCGTTAAATCTTTGCGAAGCTCATATCCTTCCCCATCATCCCCTGTAAATCCAACAGCCTGGATGTTCTCTGCGCCTAACGCAGCCAGATTGCTGACAACATTTCCTGCAGCGCCCGGTGAATGGCGGATGTTTACCACCTGATTTGCGACTTTGTTGGTTTCCAGCGATATTTCAGCAAGCTCGGGATCAAATTCAAGATATTTGTCCAAAAAGAAATCACCAATAACAGCAATACGCTTTGATGGAAATTTTGATACAATTTCGCTTAGCCGTTGTGAATCCATTATCTATTACTTTCCTTTTTGAGCCGTTGATACAATCTGAGCATGAACTTGCGGTTATCAAGGTTGATATATTCCAAAGAGCCGCCCATTCGGTAGAAAGATTTGCAGAATCTAAGGTAGTATGCGGGATTATCCATAGGCGGTTCACCCTGTTTCCAATCCCAGCCGCCGCCATCCTGGATATCTACCACTACAATCGAGTGGTTTTCAATACGTTCACCGTCCTGTCGCAGCAGGTTGTTTGCCATCGAGAGCGATTTTTCAAAGACCATTGGAGCCATAATAGCAGATCCAACTGTGATGTGAACTCCTCCGCTTAATCTGCTGACACTTTCAGCATAGGAGAGGAAATCGATGACTGCGCCTCTTCCTATTGCCCCGCCATGGCTCAGCGGATGGGTGTAGATAATGTCATATCCAATGCCTGGATGAACAGTAAACGGTATTTCTTTTTTGTATGCTGCACACTGTATGCTGTATTCGGGATACTTATGTTTTACTGTAATAAAACCTTCCGGAAGCCTGAATGCGGTGGATAGGTATAACATATCCGCAAGTGCGCCTAATTTCTCATCGGGCTGGATATGGTGTGCTTCTTTTTCGATTCTGCTTCTCAGATCATCTTTTGATGGAAGATTGATTCCATTGTATGCAATCATCTTTCCAACCGAATTGCCATAACCCAATCCATGAATGCCGCCTGCAGCAACAGCAAGGCTGATGTATCTGCCTGTCTCTTCCCATGTGCCAAAACAGCCATTTGCAACGTTTTTTCTAACATCCTCAGTGCTTAATCCGAGATAGGCAAATTCCCAATCGTGAATTGAGCCGGCGCCGTTTGTAGCTATATGTGTAATCCAGCCTTCATTAATCAATCTGATGACAACAGGAGCCAACCCATTTTTGATAAGGTGTGCGCCGTATGTAAGCATTACCGGTCTGCCATTGTTTCGTGCCTGAATAATGTTTTCGGCAGTGAGTTCTATCTGCTCTGCACTGTGTTCATCCAGATTCTGTTCTTCTTCATCCGGGTTTATTGCTATTTCTTCAAATTTCAGCCTGTGGTCACGCTCTGAGAGCGGATACATTTTTAGCTGACGTCTGTCTAGTATATTCAAGTCTTACTCCTTACAGATAAATTGTTATTGCGGGAACAGATAATCTATAAGCTCCTTGTGGATGCTGAAATCCGGGATTATGATATCTGCGCCAACGCCTATCAATCGGCTGCGCTTCCATTGATCCGGAAGTCCGCTTTTACCAGTTTCATCACTGGCAACACCAATACCGGTACCGCCGGATGTTTTTGTGTTGTCAATTTCAACATAGCCATCGCCAAAACCGAGCAGTTCATCTCCGCCGACATTGTTTTCAGTAAGTATGTGTTCTATTACCATTTGTTTGGAATAATTAAGATAATCATCTATTGCGCCGTAAATGTGCTTATCAAAATACTTTGCAACATCAAGGAGTGCAGCTTCTTCTTTGACAAAGTGTTCATCGGTGCCGCTTGCAAGATAGAGCTTGACTCCTTTATCAATGAGCGATTCAAGAAATTCACGCGAACCCTGCACAAGCATGGAATCTGCACTAACAGAGCCGTCTCTTAATGACTCACGTCTGTGGTTGATGTGTTCCATCAGTCGTCGGATGTATTCATCCTTGTATTCAATAGGCTGTAAAGGAGTTCCTCCGCGCTTTTCCACTTCTTCGCAAAGGGCAATCATCTGGTATATTGTCTGCTTGCCGGTTGTGGAGAGAATGAGATCCTTAACAAAAGCTCTAACCTCTTCTTCCGGCTCGCAGTTGGGAGTGGATATAAGTGATTCTATCATAAGCGGAGCCATGATATCCGGCCACCCTTCCCGAATAAGGCTGATGGTGCCGTCAAAATCGAATAGGGCATGCTTATAAACGCCTCTGCCTTTGGGTGTTCGAATTAGTTCTATGCTGGTGCCGGGTATAAAAGTTCCACCTAGTGTTTCATTATCAACCCGTGTTATGTAATCAGACTCTGCATGTTTGTTCATTTAGTATCCTCAGTTTAATCAGTTCCAAAGAGTTCATTTTCGACCATCAGGCAGATGGTATGGTATATAGGCTGATGATATTCCTGCACTCTATAGGTTTCAGTTTCCGGGACCTGTCTCTTATACACATCT
>JAPXND010000021.1:0-24722 GCA_033808695.1 Armatimonadota bacterium | reverse complement strand
CCCAATACCTGTGCATACATTCGCCTGATTATGATATCGCCGCCTAAATCTACAGACTTTTTGAGATAACCTTCAGCCTTCTTATAATCTCTTACCCTGTAATAGTAACTGCCCATGTTGTAATACGATCTATAATCATTCGGCGCTGCCTTTAAACCGCGTTCAAGAGCTTCAACTGCTTCATCATCTCTATCTCTACTCCAGTGAAGCCATGCAACAATGCTGTAACCCTCTGCATATGTTGGATCGAGAAGAATCGCTGCCTCATGGCATCTTATTGCCTGCTCATAGTTGCCTTTATGCCACCACCAATCAGCTTCTACCCCTAATATGTTGGCTCCCTCTTCCCATACCTGCTCAACTTTGCTGAATGACCTCTTACTTGGCCTTGCAGGCATCTTGGGTATTGCATAATATTTAGATTCCAACGCTCCGCGAACTGTTGGGCCGATAAGCACATCTCTGTTGTCTTTATACTTCTGTAAAGCTTTTTTAGATTCAGCATTATTAATATTCCACAGTCCTAATATTCCATAATACTTAATCCATCTTGCCTCCGTCGAAACAGCAGCATCACAAACCTTTAATCCTTTGGCATCACCCAGGCAGGCAAGAGCAATACCAGCATGTATTCTTACATTTCTATCCTTATCAGCAAGCAATCCCGCAAGCAAAGTCCTTGATGATTGCGAGCCTATCTGCCCAAGCATATATGCACTACGCGCTCTCTCTGCTGCATTTTTGGATTTCAATGATTTATGAAGCAGCGGAATAAACTCCGTATGTTCTCTGAATAACGGCAGCGGCGCCCATTTCGGTCTGTATGGTTTGATGGAAAGCTTTTCAAATCTTTTCTCTTCATCACTCATAGGTCTGAAAAACTCATCATTAGAGACCACAGATGGAGATGGAGCTTCTTCCTTAGCTGCAGCCACACCATACAATAACAACAAACACAAAATAGCAAACATAAAAACCAAACTATTTTTCATTTGTTAATCCTTTCCTCAATCAATACGGCAAGCCCGGATATATTCCTCCGCCTTCATCATTGTTAATCCTATTTTCTTTGCTGTCTGCCAAGCTGCGTATTTCTGCTTGTTCATTGCGTGATAAATATCGTTTATCGCCTATTGAGTATACACGAATTGCGGCAGCAGGCTGTACAGGACATGCAGCTTCACACTGACCGCAGCCTATACACTTCAGCGTATCAACAACCGGTCGCGCCACCCCATCCTTTATATCTGATTTTATTGCTACGTATGAGCAATATTCCGCACATACCATACATATCTCATTAAGGCCCCAAGCAAGACATCTGTTCTTGTCAACATTGGAGGTTCCAAGATACAGGTGCTGCTTTTCTTCTATTTCAAAGTGCTCTATTGCGCCGGTTGGACACACTTCTCCGCATGAGTTGCAGTGCTGCTGGCAATAACCAATTCTGGGAACAAGCACGGGCGTCCAAAACCCCTCAACTCCAGCTTCGCCAATAGATGGCTGAAGTCCGTTTGTTGGACATGCTTTCATACAGTTTCCACATCTTATACATCTGCTTACAAACTTACTTTCTTCAACAGATCCTGGCGGACGGATAAGATTTCCACTGCTTATTTTGGTGTTTGCCGCCTGTGCTGCCCGCTTATGGGAAGGATCTATTTTAGACATTGCTGCAAACGCAAGCCCTATACCTGCACCTTGCAATACCCTTCGTCGGGATAGATTTACATCAGCGTCAGCATACTTCTTTTGCTTAGAAAAATTGAATCCAAATTTAGATGCAGATTTGGGACAGTCGTTTATACAATCAAAACAGACTATACATTCGCTCGTTCTGGTATACTTTGGATTCTCAGGTATTGCATCGGTTTTACACTCTCTCACACATTTGCTGCAATCAACACATTTTTCATCCACAATTCTGCATATAAGAGGGATTTTTGAAAACAATCCAAGCAGCGCCCCAAGCGGACAGAGATTTCTGCACCAGTATCTCCTTGAAATGCTGCCAAGTGCAATGATTGTAATAATAATGGCAAGAAATATCATAGAATGACGCATATATATCTGTGAACCGGTTACAAATCCCTGCTGTCCTAAAACATCACCTATCCACACACCTAAAGATTTTACAGGCGCAAATGAACTGCCTGCAAGTGTGTATCCTAAATCGAGTATCCACTTCAATACTAATTGTATAGGGGCAAAAAACCCTACTATTGTAGAACGTGTTAGAATACTAAACGGATCTAACAAATATACAGCCTGTGTAGTGAATATTGCGGAAATAAGCAATCCGGCAAGTATATAATACTTCAATTGCTTATGCGGAGAATGATTATTCTTCTTTTTCGTCTTAAAAAACAATCTGTCTGATAAGTCCAACAACGATCCCATAGGACATATCCAACCGCAAAACACTCTTCCAAGAATAATGGTTAATCCTATTACAATCAACGCTGTCAGTGATCCTTCATAAAAGCTTCTGCCTGCAATAACAGCTGTAAGACTAAGAAGAGGATCTAATTTTGTGAAGAATGCTGTGGGAATTGCAGACTTCAAAGGACTCGTCATCTTAAACATTAAGTATAGAAAAAGCGCTGCAAATAGTATTTGACTTATGATTCTAAAATTCTTTGTTTTCATAGATAAAATCCGTTATCATTATATAATAGGGTTATATAATAGGGTTCAAATATGATATCGGGAGGAGTCAAATAGCCCCTCCCGACTGCTTTATAAACAGCTGCATTCAGTTAAGATTTATGCCTTGATTTTTGTTACCTTGCTAAGATTCATTTGCCCAAGACCTAATTGCGATGCATAAACAATATGCTTTATGTTTTCAGGTTTTCGGTTCAATAGAGTTGCTGCATAGGCATCTATTGCAACAGGATCTGTTGATGCAACTATCTGATTAGGAGCTTTTATCTCACCAGGCCCCTTAGGTCCATTATTCATCAGAACCTGAAGAGCATCTAAGATTATCAAATCTGCCTTAACTGCTGTTGAGTAGTCGGCAATGCACTGATCCAACCCTCTATTATGCCATACGCCTCTATCCCAGTTTGTTCCCATCATATTCTTCATTGCTGCAGTAATCACCGATGCACCATGATGTTTGGCAATTGGCACGTTGATAAAAACATCAGCATCCAACAGTTCTCTAAAGCATTCATCTGTTTTAAGAACCTTGCCTTTCGGTATCGATATCCGTTTATACATCTTTTGATTGTCGGCAGCAACCAACTTTGCTCCTGTTTTCGGTATAGATGAATTGGCGCCGTTCATTGCAAACGATGATGATGCAGGGTCGCAGGTATGATCAAAAACTGTTATCCTCTTAGCTCCTGCTTTCTGGCACAATCTTATTAAAGCTACAATAATCCCGGGATGTGTATTTGCTGCTTGATTTGGTTTTCTTGCCCATGCAAGATTCGGCTTTATTACCACAGATTGACCGGACTTTACAAACTTTTTAATTCCGCCAAGCTTGTTGATTGCACGTGTTATCATAGCTTCGGGAGTTCCGCCTGTTGCAATTGCCAGCGTTGATTTGCCGGCTGCTTCTGCTTCATCAATAAAGCCAAGCATATCCTCACCGGCAAGAGTTAATCCATATGCGGTAACACCTAAAATTCCGGCTTTCTTTATGAAGTCTCTTCTATTCATTTTATCCGACATTTTGAACCTCTCTCTGCAAAACTCATAGATTTTTTAATTATTCAACTATATACCCATTATTCCTGCTTTAAATATCTGATTAACTGCAAATCATCGCCTATATAATTATATTACGTTTTTAATTAAACAAGGTTGCTGTTTAAGGTAATATTTCTTCTGGTTTAAACCAAACAGCTATTTCTCTCTCTGCATTCTCGATAGAATCTGAGCCATGTATAAGATTTTCTGTAGTTCTTAACGTAAAATCTCCCCGTATGGTTCCAGGTATTGCTGTTGATGGATCTAGATTGCCTATCATTTTTCTAACTGCCAAAACTGCATTATCTCCTTCAAGTATAATTGCAGCTGCTGTACCAGATGACATAAACTTTACTACACCGTCAAAATGCGGCTTCCCACGATGCATTTCATAGTGGCGTTCTACAAGCTCACGGCTTGGATTAATCATTTTCATCGCCTTTATCCTAAAGGTTCTGTTTTCAAACCGTTTTATTATTTCGCCTATTAACCCTCTATTTACTGCATCCGGCTTTATAAGAACAAGAGTACGTTCCATATTTCTCCAATCAATAATTTTTTATAAGTATAACAAAGGTATTTATAATCGTCAAGATAATTATTTCCCATTCATATTATCTATGGATGCACGTATTTATACGGCAGATCGACTATTGCAGCATTAGGTTTAGATTTCCATTCCGGCAGCAAAAATGAATGAGGAATAGTCATTTGCTGTTTTTCTATAGGCTGCTCTTTCGCTGAATCACGATACACTACATACCACTAATCCCGCAATCCCTTGCGCCAGACGCTTACTCCGCCAGATTCGAATGTATTGCTGACCAGACTGATGAATGCTGAAATGCAACGCTTTATATAAACGCCAGAGAAATACTAATTATTCGGCTTGAGTTTGAAAACTGGAAATAATGGGATATCATTGCAAAACTAAACTCTGATAGTGTAAGATTATCTAAACACATAATGTCTTTTGGAGGAATATATGGAGCGACAAAAAGCAATTCTTTTGATATGTGACGGCATGGCAGATCGTCCGGTTGCAGAGCTTGGCGGACTAACGCCGTTGGAAGCAGCAGCAAATCCCAACATGGACAAGCTGGCAGCAGAGGGCGAAAATGGCATGATGGACCCTATTGCACCGGGTATACGCGCCGGCAGCGATACTTCCCACCTTGCAATATTGGGATACGACCCATACAAATACTATACAGGACGAGGACCGTTTGAGGCTGCCGGCATAGGAATGGATGTCCGCGGCGGCGACATTGCATTTAGATGCAACTTCTCAACCGTAGATTCTGATATGGTGATTACCGACCGCCGTGCTGGACGAATCGAAAAAGATACCGACCAGCTTGCAGCTATGGTAAACGGCATAACTATTGAGGATGTTGTATGCTACTTTAAGGAGTCAGTAGCGCATAGAGGCGCTATGGTGCTTCGCGGACCGGGTTTGGGCGCTATGGTTACAGATGCCGACCCTCATGAAGTAGGCGAAAAAATACATGAGGCACGCGCAATCAATCCCGATGACCTCGAAAGCGCCAAAACGGCTCGCATCATCAACGAATTTATAAAAATATCATACGAAAAGCTAGACAGCCATCCTGTAAATATGGTGCGTAAGGCTGAAGGGAAACCAGCCGCAAACGTCATCCTTCCAAGAGGCGCCGGAGTAGCGCCCGCAATGAACAGCTTCCAGCAGAAATATGGATTGAAAGCAGCATCGGTGGTGGAAACCGGACTCATCGCCGGTATAGCTGTATACCTTGGAATGGATATTATTGAGGTGGAAGGTGCAACCGGCGGATTGGATTCCAACGTTATGGCAATATCAGATGGCATACTCAACACCCTGAAAACACACGACTTCGTTATGTGCAATGTAAAGGGTGGAGATATTGCAGGTCATGATGGAGCCGCAGAAGCCAAAGTGAAAATGATAGAGTCTATTGATAAAATGGTAGGGCATCTCATGGAAAGTGTAGACAAAAACACCTACATCATCCTTACATCAGATCATGCCACGCCTATATCGATAATGGATCACAGCGGAGATTGTGTGCCAATAACCTTCTGGGGTCCCGATGTGCGAGTAGATAATGTTGCCGCTTATGGTGAACGGGCAGCAGCATCAGGCGGAATCCAAAGGATTCGCGGGATTGATGTTATGAACATACTAACGCAGCTAATGAACACCCAGGAAAAATTTGGAGCCTAACAATCACAATTGATATAGCAACAAGCAGTCGGAAATGCATTTTTCCGACTGTTTTTATAAAAACGCGCTTTTAGAGAAAACATCTATTATTATGAATGCTATATACTATAAGCAACAATTATATAATCTGCTGTCTATTGAGTATAACTGCCCCGCAGATGTTTTTGACAGAGAGGATAATATACTCACCGAATCAAAGCTCTGTGATGGAAGCAATAACCAAAATGCCGGAAAACCCAGGCATCCCTCCATTGTTCAGAGAGATGTTCAAAAACGCCTATCTCCCGTATAGAGACCCGGAAACGCTGCGCTCTTTTCTAAAAATAATAGATGAGTTCACCTATGACCACAGCGAAAATCTCGGGGATGGTTTGAATATCTCCTCTCTGTACTCGGTTCTCAGGGTGATGCAGGTCAGTTCCGAACTCCTCGGCATATAATAGATTTTATTGTGGAAATCATCGATCCCAAGAAAACCGATGTTATACTTGATCCCGCATGCGGGGAGGGTGTCATAATTAGTACACAAACCCCCAAAGTAAGATATAGCAAGGGTTTAGAGCTTTCACAAAAACCTTGGAAAAGGGTACGTTATGCATATCATTTTTGCAAAGAACAGACGTATCCTTTTTTTAATTTAATTATGTACTATCGAAGAAAAAATTACTTTCACTCAAAATTAATTTTGTATTTTCTATTGCATATTCTAACATTGTGGCTAAAATAGTAATGAAGATTCTAGTTTTGTTAAATTGGTTATTTTTGACAACTCCTTTATACTAAAAGAAGAGGTCTTTTTCTATACTCCTAATGGGTAAAACAATATTTTTTGCAGTTGTTGAAATTAAGCTGTTTGTAGAATTTGTATAAATAATTCAGGATAACCTGAATTTCCATGAAACTATTCAATGAGTCACCAATTAGTTAAAGATAGTTAAAAATCGTACAATTACACTCAATTACGATTACAAGTATTCTTCTACAAACAATATGACAATACGCAAAAAAATATTGCGTTTTATAAAAAAACATGATATCATATAAAGTGTGATAAATAAGGAAGGAGTGTGTTGTTATGAAGATACAGGCTGTCTTAATAGATGGTTTTAAGAATTTGTCAAATGTAAAAATAACCTTTGAAAGCATTTCAGCTTTGGTTGCGCTGAATAACTTTGGCAAGTCCAATGTGCTCTCCGGTATTGATTTTGGATTAGATTTTATTAAAGCGAATATTAACGATAGGATGATGTATATGGCTAATACCAATCTAATCCCGATTAATCGGAAAATGCAGGGGAAAAATTATAAATTTGAGATAGAGGTGCTAACGGAAGATGCTGGACAGGAGTATCGTGTACAGTATGGATATGAGTTTGCATGGCGGTGTCATGAGGATGAAGAGCCTGAGATTGTTCATGAGTATCTAAGAATTAAACTTGCTAGAAAGGGTCGGAAATATATCCAGCTTATCAATAGAAAAAAAGAAGTGGCGTTGTATAAGAGCTCTAAGACCGGAAGATGTTCATCCAAAATAAAGATTGAACCGTTAGAGCTTGTTGTCAATAAGCTTAAAGCATCTGATGATCTTTACTATGTAAAAATCATTAAGAAACTTAACGCAATGAAGATATATATGGAAGACAACTTGGATGCAAAGAGTTTCTATAAACCGGATCCAATTATTCGTAAAGGTTTTGAGAATGAGATGATTAATGCTGATAATTTGCCGCGAATTATTTTTAATATCAAGAAAAGTAATCCGGATAAGTTTGAGCTGTTGAAAGATGTGTTTTTTCAGTTGTTCCCTGATATTGAGGATATCATTGTAAAAGATTTTAAAATTAATGCACTGGAAAGTAATCAGCTACCTGATGATGCACCGTTTGTATTTAGTAATTCCATCCATGTATTGTTTGTTAAAGACAAAAACTTGACGAACACTGTTGATTTTTCGTCAATGTCTGATGGAGTAAAGAGAGTATTCATGATACTAACCAAAATTATTGTATCAGCAGTTAGCAATATCTCATTGATCGCAATTGAAGAGCCGGAGAATTCTGTACATCCCGGACTATTTCATGCCTATATACAAATAATCAGTCAGCTGTTAGATGATTGTAAAATCATTATTACAAGTCACTCACCCTATATTGTAAGCTATTTAAATCCTTCTTGTATTTATGTTGGTATTAATAGAAAACCTGGCGTGGCAGAGTTCTTCCCATTTAAGAAATCAGGTCAAAAACAGTTGGAGAACGATGCGGCGAAGTTTAATATGAGCATGGGAGATTATTTGTTTTCGATGCTTGCGGATTCAGAAAGCAATATAAACGATTACCTGGAGTGTGGTGCGGATGAGTAGATGCCTTGTTCTTTTTGTAGAGGGTGATACAGAAGTTGAATTTTATAAGCGGGTAGTTGAACATGCCAAGAGTCTTCGCCCTGATAGAAGGTTTGATACGAGGATTGAATATAGAAATGTGAAAGGTGTAGGCGGTTTTAAAAAAGATGCGCTCAGAAAGTTTGAAAAAGAAATTAAACCGAAATACGAAGATAATTGTGAATTTATAATTGTAGTATGTAGCGATACAGATGTGTTTGATTTTGCGCCTAAGCCACCGATAAAGTGGAATGAAGTAAAGAAAGAATTTTTAGATAATGGAGCAATTAAATATATCCATGTCCAGGCGAAGCAGTCGATTGAAGATTGGTTTTTACATGACCTTGAAGGGATTTTAGGATTTTTGAGGCTGAATAAAAAAACAAAACCATCTGGGAAAAATGGCTTTGAAAAACTTAAGTATTTGTACAAGAAAGCTAATAAAGTTTATCTTAAAGGAATGAAGTGTAATGGAATGATAGGCAGTTTGGATATTGAGAAGATTGCACATGCTGTGAAGAAAGAATTAAGTCCTTTGTACAAAGCTCTTGGCGTGGAAATATAAAAATAAACAAAAATAGACCCCCATTTGCCATCTATAAATATAGCATATGGGGATATTGTTATCTATGCACCGAATTATTTAGAGCTAACTGGGTTTTGATTAAACTAGTCGGGTAAAGTATCGTTGAAAAAGGTTAATAAACTCCTGATATCAGGCAAATGACAACATACAGTAAAGATCTAATTCATGGGATTTTCTAAAGTTGAATTCAATAAAAAGGATGTGTTTTATGTATGACCTTGCCATAGGTACAGTCGGATTCCTTATTTCATCATACAAGCATATCCTCAGCGCCAATACCGATGCCAAAGGTAACAGCGCCCTCACCCCCGATGAAAAAGGCCGTACCAACCAGGAAAAATGGAATGAATATACCGATGTAATCATTGCCAATCCGCCAGCTGATTGAGTCCTTCGAGAAGAAAATCCAGCAAGTAATCGACCATGTTCGGCAGGTAGACCCATCGCCGGAGGAGTGATCCATTTCCCGCAATTGTTGGGGATTCAAAAAGGAGTTTTAGAGAATTGTCTGCAGGTTAATTATGCTATTTCCTGATATAATACTCCTATAAGCGCCGCACTTAAACAAAACCGTTATCTATACAGCACAGTCTAATTAGAAATGAGGTATCTCTTATGGATCATCGTGAACTTGAAGCCTATTTTCGTTCGTTGGATCGGTCGTTCTTTGTGGAAAATGACATGAAAAATCTTGCAAGTGTAGACGAGCCTTTGCCAATAGGCTTCGGGCAAACAATCTCGCAGCCCAGCCTTGTGTTGGAAATGACACGTCTGCTGGAACCGGAAACCGACAGCAAGGCGCTGGAAATTGGAACCGGTTCTGGCTTTCAAACAGCTATTCTTGCACAAATGTCGGCTGAAGTTTATACAGTGGAAAGAATTGATGAATTGATGCAAAAAGCCAAAAAGAGGCTGGAGGCGCTGAACTTTTCGAACATCCATTACAAAACCGGCGACGGCAGCATAGGATGGCAGGAATATGCTCCCTATGACAGGATTATAGTAACCGCGGCAGCAGGTCATTTGCCGGACGAATTGGTCGGTCAATTGGCAGCTGGCGGCAGGATGGTTATTCCAGTCGGTCCGCCATATGTGCAGGAGCTTAAACTCATTACTAAAACAGATACCGGCGAAACAAACATCAAAACGGTGGAGATGGTAAGGTTTGTAGAGCTCAAAGGACGGTATGGGTGGACGGAATGACAAAATTATGTTGTTTTTAGATAAAAGAATAGACACCTCAGATAATAGTCTGCAATTGTTATGGATTCAGAAGGAAATCTCCCTCTATAAATTGAATTAATTCTATCAAAGCCAATAATTTTTGAAAGGATACCTTAAGATGACCCTGCAAACTATTAAAACACCAGGCGATACTAGCTGGTTCGTAAAAGACCGTTTTGGAATGTTCATACACTGGGGGCTGTATGCTCTCCCTGCCAGACACGAATGGGTGAAACAGATTGAACAGATACCCGACAGCATCTATGACAAATACTTTAAACACTTTGATCCCGATCTGTACGACCCAGACCTCTGGGCAAAAGCAGCATCCAACGCCGGCATGAAATACTTGGTTGTTACAAGCAAACACCACGAGGGATTCTGCCTATGGGATTCTGCACTTACAGATTATAAAGCCACAAATACACCATACGGCAAAGATCTTCTGCAGCCCATGATAAACGCATACCGCACCCAAAACATGAAGGTAGGATTCTATCACTCGCTTATCGATTGGCATCATCCTCATTTCATCGTGGATAATGTCCACTCCATGCGCAACAGTCCCGACCGCGACAAAATGAACGAGGGACGAGACCAAAGCAAATATACCGAATACCTCCATGGTCAGGTGAAAGAGCTTCTTACACAATTCGGCAAAATTGATATACTCTGGTTCGATTTCAGCTATCCAAACCCAGAAAACGATCCATACATAGGCAAAGGCAGAACTGACTGGAAGAGCGAAGAGCTATACAAAATAGTAAGAGATCTGCAGCCAAACATTATCCTAAATGACAGACTTGATTTAGATGAAGGCTGGGATATAAAAACTCCGGAACAGTTCCAGCCAAGAGAATGGGTGAAAGTCAACGGACAGCCTGTAGTGTGGGAAGCATGCCAAACATTCTCGGGCTCATGGGGATATCACAGAGACGAATCATTCTGGAAGAGTGTAGAACAGCTTATCCAAATGCTTATAGATACCGTAAGCAAAGGCGGAAACCTGCTGCTCAACGTCGGTCCTACAGGCAGAGGGGAGTTTGATGCGCGCGCCCTAGACAGACTTGAGGGAATGGGGAAATGGATGAAACAGCATAGCCGATCCATATACGGATGCACTCAGGCGCCGGATGGATTCACTGCTCCACCCGACTGCCGATTCACATGGAATCCAGACAAAAAGCGATTGTATCTGCATGTATTCTCATGGCCAATCGGTCAAATCCATCTAGATAATTTTGCCGGCAAGGTGGAATATGCCCAGCTCCTTAATGACGCTTCAGAAATCCGTATGAGCGATATTCCCGCTCATCAGGTGGTGCATGAAGGAGAAATGCATAACACTCTTACGCTTAATCTACCTGTGGTAAAACCAAATGTAACGGTGCCGGTAATAGAATTATTTATGAAATAGAAATAGCCGCATTAACATTAAGAGCCTGGAAAAGTGTATTGTTCCAGGCTCTTTTATCATAATACTAGCTAACCTATACTTTAAGCGGTATTGTCATCAGCTGCAGCAGGCTCCTGCTTTTCATCCGCGATAACTGGCGCTTCCTCTGCAGCAGCCGCTTTTGGCGCCAAATCCACTTCTTCATCTGCAAACGGTGCAGCACACTGCTTACTGCCAACTATTGCGTCTATATTGTCAGATATTCTGAAAATCACCATCACCAGCTCAAGAAACGCTCTTGTCAGCATCAACAAAACAACAAACTGTACAATCGCACTAATCAATGTGATAAATGCACTGCCTGCACCATGCTGAAATGAACCGAAGAACATTATTAAGCTTCTGGTGAAAATATATAAGGCAGCAAGGGCATATAAAACCTTAACAACCTTATGTGTAATAAATTCCTTAAATGAAAAATCAAACAGTGAGGACAAAAAGATTTTTACTTCATTCATTGCTTTTTCCATTATTCTACCCCCAATTTATTACAAACAAAATTTAATTCTATATTGATTATGGATTGTTACTTAATCTTTGTCAAGTATACAATATTTTATATTAAATAAATATTCTGTTTAAAATGTCATATTATTGGTAAAAGTATATATAACTAATGTTTGTTTTTAGTAATGCTTCTTGATAAAAAACCATAATATTGATATCATGATTATAATGACTTCTGAAAGGAAATGTTTGTGACCCCGTTGAAGAAAACGAGATTAACCAGACAGCGTAAGATTATATTAGAGGAATTAAATAAACTAAACTCCCATCCTACTGCCAATGAAATCTACGAAATCGTTCGGCAGTATATTCCAAACATCAGTTTGGGTACTGTTTACCGTAATCTTGAGCTATTATCCAGCAACGGAGCTATTACCAAGCTGACTATGGGCGGAAGTCAGATGAGATTTGATGGCAATATCGATAATCACTACCATGTAAAATGCAATGTATGTGGAAAAATGGAAGATATACACATAGATGCAGCCAACGAAATAAATTCAATCATAGGTTACATAAAAGACTATTTAATTTACCAGCATAGGTTGGAATTTTATGGTATTTGTTCAGAATGCAGAATGAAGTTAGAATCAAAAAAATCAAATGTGTCATTACATGAAGAGGAGAGACAAATTGGAACTTAAAGGCTCAAAAACAGAGAAAAATCTGCTTGCAGCATTTGCAGGTGAATCACAGGCAAGAAACAGATACACCTATTTTGCAAGCGAGGCAAAAAAAGAAGGTTTTGTCCAAATCGCAGGAGTATTTGAAGAAACTGCTAATCATGAAAAGGAGCATGCCAAGCGATTTTTCAAATTCCTTGAAGGCGGAGATGTAGAAATAGTTTCATCATACCCAGCAGGTAAAATTGGAACAACAGCTGAGAATTTGAAAGCTGCTGCTGAAGGCGAACAATTTGAGTGGACCTCTCTTTATCAGGATTTTGCAAAAACAGCTGAAGAAGAAGGATTTTCACAGATTGCCACCACATTTAAAATGATCTCTATTTCTGAAAAACAGCACGAAAAACGATTTAGAGGTCTTTTAGCAAATATAGAAGCAGACAAAGTATTTAAAAAAGATACTCCTGTAAAATGGAAATGCCTCAACTGCGGCTATATCCATGAAGGAACAAGTGCACCAGACATGTGTCCTGCATGCGTGCATCCGATAGATCATTTTGAAATATTAGCTGAAAACTGGTAATATTTATCCAGCTTAACACTCAACAAAAATACGGGAGAGGTATATATGCCCCTCCCGTAAATTATATTTACAGGGAGAATTTTAAATGTCATACATAAAACGCAGAAATTGGTCTAATGCACCATGGATGCTGATATCAAAAGATGATCTTATGGTTGAAAAAGAACAGTGCCAAGATGAAGGAAGAGATATTTCATCAGTTGAAGATGAACTAAACAGCCTTTTAAACCTGGATCTTGACATAGAAGAAAATCAGCAAAAAGCTGAAAATCTAATGGATAAGATACAATTAATCCCTATAGATCCAAGCATTGACAGCGCTGAACCATCCGACCTTGAGTCTATCAAAGCCGCCAGACCGGCGCCTCAGGAGCTTCCTGCATTAAAGCTTTCAGAGCAGGAGTTATTGGATAAAGCTTTGGGCGCATGGCAAGGCCGTGCAAGCGGATGTCTCCTCGGCAAGCCTGTTGAAGGGAGACGTATTTGGCAGATAGAAAAATATCTGAAATCACAGAATAGATGGCCATTGTCTTCATACTTCTCAGCAAATTCATCTAAAGAGATTGCAGCAGAATGCGGCTTCGATATATCAAACCTTTCACTATTTGAAGAAGGTATTACGTGTATGCCCGAAGATGATGATACCAACTACACTGTATCAGGCTTATCAATAATCAAACAGTATGGAAAAAATTTCACTCCGGAAAGTGTTGGCAATTTCTGGTTAAGCAATTTGCCTTTGCTTCATGTATGCACAGCCGAAAGAACAGCATATAGAAATCTTGCCAACTCAATTCCTCCGCCATATTCCGCCTCATTCCGCAACTGCTACAGAGAATGGATTGGCGCACAAATCCGTGCAGATTTCTATGGATATGTAAATCCTGGAAATCCGGAAAAAGCAGCTGAATTTGCCTGGAGAGATGCATCAATAAGCCATGTGAAAAATGGCATTTATGGTGCGATGTGGGTGGCTGCAATGATAGCTGCAGCATATGTATCTGATGATGTCGAAACCATTATCAAAGCAGGATTAGCGCAAATACCAGCGTCATGCAGGCTGACAAAAGCTATAAATCAAACTATAGATAAATACAAATCCGACATGAGCTATAAAGATGCAGCTGCCGATTTTAACAGCAGATGGAATGAAAACAAAAGCCATCATTGGTGCCATACAATAAGCAACGCAGAAATTGTTACAATTTCACTTCTTTGGGGTAATAAAGATTATGAAAAAACTATATGTTCCAGCGTTATGGCAGGCTTTGATACTGATTGCAACGGCGCTACATGCGGAAGTATTATGGGAACACTGCTTGGCGCAAACAAAATGCCGGCAAAATGGATCGAACCGTTAAAAGATACTCTCATTACCGGAGTAGCCGGATACAATAGTGTATCACTTACTGCTATGGCGCATGAGACTGTAGAACTGATAAAATCAGATAAATAAACATACAGGAGAGCTAATATGATAAACAACAAAATGCAGGATGTATTGAATGAACAAATAAATGCTGAGTTGTATTCTGGCTATTTATACCTTTCAATGTCAGCATACTATCAGTCAATAAACCTTTCTGGTTTTGCAAATTGGATGTATGTGCAAATGCTTGAAGAACAGGCTCATGCACAAATCTTGTATAACCACATAGTAGATCGCGGCGGACGTGTTATCTTGAAAGCAATAGAAGCTCCTCAAATCGAGTGGGAAAATGCTTTGGCGCCTTTCGAGGCTGCGCTTAAGCATGAGCAGAAGATAACATCATTGATACACAATTTAGTTACAATTGCTGCAGATGAGAAAGACTATGCATCTAATGCTATGCTTCAATGGTTTGTAACAGAGCAGGTAGAAGAAGAGAAAAACGTCTCTGATATAATTGACAAGATGAATCTCGTCAATTCCGCACCTGGCGGGATATTTATGATTGATAGAGAGCTTGCAGCCAGGGTATATACCCCGCCATCAATTTTGGCAGGACAGCAAGGCGGAGACCCTGCTGTATAACAGGCTGATTCCATCAAAATATCATACTCACCCTTTTGTATGCAAATATCGAAGGATGAGTTCATGCACACATTAATGAAAGCATAATAAATACTGCTTTGACACTTTATAGGATTAATACATATTGTCTTAATACTTATTTGACAGCTTGATATAGAATAAAAAACAAAGTGAGGAAATACAATGCGTGTACCAAGTGATCCAAAAGATATCATTAAAGATGCATTGGATTTTGAGGCTGAAGGATACAAAATATTTGTAGACGCCGGCGAAAAAGCGATAGACCCATTATCCAAAGCTACATTTAAATTTCTTAGAGACCAGGAAGTAAAACATATAGAAAAAATTGAAGCATTTGCCACTGCTCTTGATGGCAAAGGAGATTTTGATCCCGCCTCCTTAGGCGACCCCATGAACATCGTAAATGCAAAAAAAGAAATAGGCGGAATTTTTGCACAATTCAAGGAAGAATTTGAGGCAACTGCCGATAATGAAGATGAGAGATTAGAAATATATAAGGTCGCCATGAAAATGGAGATACGCGGGCATGATTTTTATGCCACCGCAGCAGACCAGGCGAAAGATGAAACATCCAGAAAAATATGGCGATTTCTTTCTGATGAGGAGGCTCAGCACTATATCATCATGGAAGAGACATTCAATTTCTTGAATCAGCCGGATGCATTTATGGCAGTTGAAGAACGCTGGATGCAAACATAGTATTTATATATGCACCTGTCTTTGTGGGATAGGTGCATATATCTGCAATCATAATCTATCCTTAAACCACAGATTTGTTGCAATTTCAACAATCGAATCTTCATGCAAATCGCAAAGCTTCCTAATCACATCCTGAGACCCTTGCTGAACAAACTCATCCGGTATGCCTATAATCCTGGTAGCTATATCTCCCAAACCGCTGCAGGAAATCATTTCTAATACTGCACTTCCAAAGCCGCCCTGTATTGCATTCTCCTCAACCATAAGCAGCCTTTTACATTTCTGTGCCTGCCCAAGAATTAATTCCTTATCAAGCGGTTTAACAAATCGTGCATCAATTACAGACGCTGATATTCCATACTCCTTTAGTTTTTCAGCAGCCCTTAAACATATTCCCACTGTTGATCCAATGCCGGCAATACACAAGTCATCGCCATCCGCCAAAAGTCTGGCTTTGCCTATGCTTATACTTTCATCCGCATCAGATACATCGAATTCCGTCACTTCCTTCATCTCCGCTCCTCTCGGATAACGAAGTGAAAATGGCAAATCACTTGCAAAAGCAAGGTGCAGCATCTTACTGAGTTCTTTAGCGGTAGATGGTGCAGAGACTACTATATTTGGGATGTGTCTAAGCAGCGATAAATCGAAGGCGCCATGATGTGTGGGACCGTCATCACCTACAAGACCTGCTCTATCAATTGCAAAAACAATAGGGAGTTTCTGCAAGCATATATCATGCACAATCTGATCATATGCGCGCTGCAAAAAAGTTGAGTATATAGCAACCACCGGCTTCATGTCGGAAGCTGCAAGTCCGGCAGCAAAAGTCATGGCATGCTGCTCAGCAATTCCTACATCAAAGAATCTATCGGGAAATTTCTCTGCAAAATTAGTCATGCCTGTGCCATCCGGCATTGCCGCCGTTATTCCTACCACTCGTTCATCTTTTTCGGCAATTTCCACCAAGGAATCGCTAAATGCCTGAGTAAATGTTATTCCATCATTAACTTTTTCAAAAATACCATTGGAAACTTCAAATGGCGGAGTTCCATGAAACATTCTAGGTTTATCTTCCGCATACTCATACCCCTTCCCTTTTGTAGTTAATGTATGAATAAGCAGCGGCCCGCTAATATTTTTAGAATTTTCAAAAATTTCTATTAAAAGATCTATATCATGACCATCGATAGGACCTAGATAAGTAAATCCCATCTCTTCAAAAATGATTCCTGTTTTAGAACCGATGAGATGAGTAACTCCGTGAAGAATCCCTTCTGCAGTTCTTGATAGAGCTTTTCCGCCCATAGGAATGTTTTCTATTACATTTTTTGCCTTGTTTTCAACTATTCTATATAAAGGCTGCGCTCTTAGTTTGCTGAGATGAGTTGCCAATGCTCCAACGTTTTTTGATATGGACATCTCATTATCGTTTAGTATAACTGTAATGTTTGTTTGCAGCTGTCCGGCGTTATTAAGAGCCTCAAGCGCCATTCCTCCAGATAAAGCGCCATCTCCTATCACTGCAATAACATTATTTTCTCTTTGCTTCAAATCGCGAGCCTTAGCAAATCCAAGGGCTGCAGAAATGGATGTGCTTGAATGACCTGTGCCAAAACAATCATAATCACTCTCTGTTCTCTTTGGAAATCCGCTTATTCCATTAAATTGACGAAGGGTATAAAACTTGCTGAATCTTCCTGTTAAAAGCTTATGGGTATAGCACTGATGCCCTACATCCCATATCACCGAGTCATTAAGCAAATCGTAAACATAATATAATGCTATAGTTAAATCAACAACTCCCAAATTAGACGCAAGATGCCCGCCAGACTTAGAAACCTGCCCAACAATTTCTGTTCTAATCTCTTGCGCTAACTCTTTAAGCTGTTCTCTATTAAGTTGTTTTAAATCAGCTGGCTGATTAATTTTGCTAAGTATCCCTATTATTAATCACCTTTCAGTCTTGTAATTTCATTATTGCATCAAGTTGATCAATATTGTCAATATCTGTGCCTATTTCCGGATATTCAGATTTAATTGCTTTTACTTTTGCATTTACTATACTGCCTACCCTGTTTTCTAAATATTGCAAACTCAATGCTCTTGGGCAAATAATTTGTGCAATAATCATCCGTATTAATGTTGATATTCCTATTATGCCCGCCAATTTGGAAATATTTTTTCTTGCTGCCATAATCTCACGCAGACCGTTTGCATTTTTTTCAACAAATGAAATACTCACAATAAAGACATTTCCACCGGTAACGCTGCCTTCAGCTAATTTCACACAAGTACGCTTAACTCCCGGATACTTTTTGCTGCATGCTTCTTTTAAAATATATGGATAGTATAAGTCTGCACTCACATCATCACATTGACTTATAAAATCATCAATAGATTCCGTAGTAACAAAAGGGATGTCGGATGTTGATACCAACACTTTGCCATCAACGGCATCTGCAGCGAATGATTTCATTCCTGTTATAAGATTTTCAATAAGCGATTCACCCGGCGTTATAATCTCTGCATCAGCAAAATTCTTTAAATCTCCTACAACCCTTATTTTCCCTATCCTCTTTGAACTGCGCAGTGAATTATAGACACATTCAACCATAGGAACGCCGGATACTGGCAATTCCGCCTTATACTTTATTCCATATCTTAACTGCATTTCCGGATCAGCTTCTCCGCCTGCAAGTATGAGAGCCGGTATATTAAATTGCTTTAAATCATCTGCCATACCGTTTATAATCCTTCATTTTGCCCTAAACTGCTGGTTATATAAACCTTGCCAAATTTGCCCAATGCATCAGTTACATCAGCAGAATCTAATCCATTAGGATATACTCCAAAAACTGCGGATCCGCTGCCGCACATTAATGAGGCTGCTGCACCTGTATTCATCATTGCCGATTTAATCTCAGCTATTTTGGGATGCGCCTCAATAGAAGGCAATTCAAGGTCATTGTGCATATAGTTGTATAAATGCTCATAATCATTGCTGCGAATAAGGTCAACCATCTTCTCAGATTTATCAGTGTTTTGAGCAACGCCTGCGGATCTCATTTCATCAAGTCTATTATATGCCCATCTTGTAGATATGCCAAACGACGGCTTTACAATAGCTATCTGTATCTTGGGCAGCAATGGCAGCAATTCAACATGTTCACCAAATCCACTTACTAATGCTGTGCCGCCAACTAGAAAAAATGGAACATCCGACCCTATTTTTGCAGCTATTTTATTCAATTCATCAATGCCAACAATATTGCCATATAACGAATTCAATCCCATTAAAGTTGCAGCAGCATTACTGCTTCCTCCACCCAAGCCGGCTTGTACTGGGATATGCTTATCAATATGAATATTAGCTTCTGGTCGTAAACCCGTATGTCTATAGAATAATTCAGCTGCCTTGTATACCAGATTAGTGCTGTTTACGGGAATATACGGTACATTGCAAGACAAATAAATGTAATAATGTTCTTTCTTGATACTAATTTTATCATGAAGATCAATAGTCTGCATAACACTCATCAACTTATGATAACCATTCAGCTCTGGATGCAAAACATCCAAAGTTAAGTTGATCTTAGCATATGCGGGTATTATAATTGAGTTTTTTAAACTATTCACAATACAAGTATATTCGCCAACCTAATCTGTGTCAAATAATGCAGGAGTGAAAAAGAATATTCTCAATTTGATTTCTATCAATAATATATTATTTGAATTTGGATAAAATACACTTGATTCTATTTCATTGGAGAATTATACGGCAAAATCGATTCGCAAAATCATAAAAATAGATGAGAATCTTTGTAATGGGTGCGGCTTATCTATGCCATCATGTGCAGAAGGAGCTATATAGATTATTGACGGCAAAGCAAAACTCGCAGCAGATATAAATCCAGTGATGCGCTTGATACTTGCTTAAGCAATAAAATACCGGCTGTTTTTGGTAAAACAGCCGGCTCTGTTACATGCAATTAATTATTCGCAAAGGAAATCCCTTATATATTCGTAGCTTATTTTCAATGAATCAATGGGATCACCATCACAAATATCCTGTTCTACAATATACCATTCACAACCGGCATAATCTGCAGCAGAAACAATTCCCGACCAGTTTAAATTCCCATTGCCAATCTCGGTCATTGTAGGCTGACTTGCGGAGTTAATAACATAATCCTTCATATGTAAAAGCGGAAGCCGGTCTTTAAGGGCAGAACACCACTCTATAGGATCTCCACCGCCATGCTGCACCCAGTATGTGTCAATCTCACCCTTAAGATATCGAGGATCTGTGTTTTCGTAAATCACATCCAGCATCAAATCATCATCAAAGCGTCGAAATTCTATGCTGTGATTGTGATATGCCAACACCTTACCATTCTCATACAGCACTTTTCCAGCAGCATTCAGCTTTTCTGCCAGATCTACTACATCATCAATAGAGTCTAATTTTACATTGCTTGGATATGGATAGGCCGTATATTTACAATTCAATTTGTCCAAACGATCGACTATTGCCATAGGGTCGTTAATAATCTTGTCAGATGGTTCGTGTGTTGCACAGCAGACTAACCCTTCCCCATCAAGAATAGCCTTAAGCTCTTTTTCATCAATAGGTCCCATCCCGCTAACTTGAACGGCTTCATAACCGACAGCCCGCACTTTCTTCATAGCAGCAGCAATTTCTGCAGGTGTTTTTATCTGATCGCGTATTGTGTATAGCTGCGCTGCAACTTGTTCTATCTTCATTTTACCTAAACCTCCTGTTTACCTGCACCAAATGATATGGCAACATTTTCATTTGCCGGACGTTCTTTTATTTCAGGTTTAACAAATTTAGAGTTGGCAATAAGCTCTTTAAGCTTGTTTTCATAAGCTGTTGAATCAAGCGGAAGATTCACTGGCATATGCGTTAACGCTGAGTAAACCATTGAGTTTGCCAGCTCTACCGATTTCATTCCTTCTTCGGCTGGTGCAATCAATGGTGTTCCATCAAGTATTGCATCTACAAAATTTTGAGTTACCTCCATATGCTGCCCGCCATTGCCGTTTACAGGAATCCGAATATCCCATACTGGTGGAGTTGCAAATCCCTGTGTTGCTGCCCTGCTGAAGCCCACAGAAGAGGATTCATTTCGGAGGAATGAAACATTGCCGTTATCCACCATCAATCTTCCCATCTCTCCTACTATCTCAAGTCTGTTTATACCAGGCGCCTCGCCGGTGCTTGTTACAAAAACGCCGGTAGATCCATTCTCATACTTCATAACAGCTGCTACTTCATCTTCAACCTCGATGTTGTGCTTCATTCCAAATCCAGCATATGCCATTACACTTATCGGCATTCCGCATATCCACTGCATAAGATCAAGATTATGAGGGCATTGATTCATCAAAACTCCGCCGCCTTCTCCCTGCCAGGTAGCTCTCCATCCGCCGCTTGCATAGTAAGCATCAGTGCGGAACCAGTCTGTTACAATCCAATTCACTCTGCTGATTTCACCCAAGCCACCTTCATCTATTATCTTCTTCACTTTTTTGTAATGCGGATCTGTCCGTTGATTGAACATAGCTGCAAACACAAGATTTTTATCTGTATGAGCTGCTATCAATCTTTCACAATCTGCTTTATGAACGGAAATTGGTTTTTCTGTCAAAACATGAAGTCCGCTGCTCAGTGCATCTATACCAATTGTTGTATGAGAATAATGCGGAGTTACAATCAGAACAGCATCTACCTCTCCAGATCTAATCAATTCTTCACTCTTTGTATATGTCTTGATATTCGCATAGGGTGCCAGTTTTTGCTCATCTATATCGCATATGGCAGTTAGCCGACACCTGTTTATTTTGCCCCCTAACAAGTAATTTGTATGGAATGTACCCATTGATCCCACACCAATTACACCCAATCTCACTTCATTCATATCTTTCTCCCTTCGGATTAATAATGTTGAATACTGGAAATTGCCTCTATTCTACATCTAATACATCTTAAGGGCAAGTATGCCAGCCAAATAAATAGCAAAAAGAGCATGCAGCCAATAGTTACATGCTCTTTAATAACCGATTTACTCTTTTTTTATGTTAAAGTCTTATATCAATAATAGCGCTTACACCCACACCGCTTACTCGCTTGATATCCGTTGTTACATCCTTAGACTTTACCGGAACGAGCGCTTTCAATCGTATTCCGCTCACAACTGGGAAATTAGTCTCCAACTGTGCAACCGCCTTCACCGATTCAACCAAATGCGCCGGTCCGCTTACCTGTGCAGCCCCGATGTATGTACCCTTTCCTATGGATATAATAGGAACAACCTTTGTGCTGTCTTCAACTTTTACACCCTTATTCAATGTAAGCTTATTGATAGCATCATTCATGTCATCCCCAAACTTATCAATGATAAATGATACTCCGCCAATCTTCAACAGCGAGCCAAGATTCAATCCTATACTTGCTGATATAACTCCAAACATCATTATCGCTGCCAATGATATAATCAATATTCTTTTTGCTTTCTTCACAATAACCCTCCATTTATAAGGTTAACTTACAAGTTATTTATTCCCTGTAAGCCCTCATTCTAAACTTCTACATATTATACGGCTTATTCTTTCAATTGTTTCATCCTCATTCATGCTCTCTTATCTAGTTGCCAAAAATCTCTTCAACCAGCCTGCGCGCTGCATCTTCATCTACATGCACATACACCAAGCTCTCATCCGTTGATGGTATGGTGTGTGTCTTGATACACTCATTTCCATGCAGCGACTTAATGAATTTTGCAATGCATATTATCTGCGCTGTGGTTAAATCCCCATCAATATCATTGTTTACAGATGCCAATATAGAGGGCACCTTAATCAATGCACCGGGTGAACGAAGCTTGTTTGACATTGCAGAAATAAACTGCTGCTGCCTTTCTATCCGCACTAAATCGCTGTCTCCGCCACCATCGTTCGACTTTCTATACCGCACATATCCCATCGCCTGCTCGCCGTTCAGTATCTGCATCCCTGGCTCAAGGTGTATATGAAGATTTCCCCAATTGTCATCGTAATCAAGTTTTTTATCAACATCTATTTTAAGCCCGCCTAACTCATCAATTGCAGATTCAAAACTCTTGAAATTTACAAGCAAATAATAATCGGGTTTAACCTTCAACAGCTCCTCAACTGTATCAACTGCAAGCTGTGGTCCGCCAAATGAGTTTGCATAGCTTATTCGGGTTTTATGCCTGTATCCGGGAATATGCACCAGCGTATCTCTTGGTATAGATAGAATATCTACCTTCTTGTCGGCAAAATCTATATGAGCAAGCATCATGCTGTCTGTGCGGCCATTTGTTTCTACTATCTCGCCTTTGTTGTTTCTATCAAAATCACGCCCCATAAGAAGCACATTTATATAACTCCTGCCCGGAAATGCTATCGATGGCTTGTATGTGCCGTTAATTATTACATCAATTGAGCTGCGAACTGCTGCCGATGTTCTATAAAAATACATTACTATGCCCATAACTATAAGCAAACACACCAGCAGCGTGATTAATGCAATCTTGAAAAATCTTTTAACCCATGATACTTGTGTAGTTGATGATGTTTGTATGATGTTTAAATTTTCTGAAAGTTTCATGCTCCCTGCTTGTAACAATGAGATGCTTGATTATATATTGGAGGCACACTAAACGTCAATATACATACTAATCATCGTATGGATACATTGTACATAAAAAAAGCTGTATACTCCTGGTATACAGCTCTTAAT
Organism: Armatimonadota bacterium; assembly: GCA_033808695.1. Taxonomy (GTDB): domain Bacteria; phylum Armatimonadota; class UBA5829; order DTJY01; family DTJY01; genus JAPXND01. The sequence goes on along the minus strand of JAPXND010000021.1, from coordinate 911 downwards.
CTGCAGTATATTAAATTACTTACTCGCATTATCTACATAAACTGATCCATCGGCGCATAACCATTCAAACTTAGTAGAATCAAGCATTCCGCGCAGCTCTGCACTAAGAGTTTCATACTTATTAAATTGATCATTAATGTTTGTATGCATATCAGCATTTGCAATCACAGGCAAGTGATAATTTGCTGCAAGAGTCTGCAACTTCACATAAATATCCTGAATGCCTGTTCCTGGCACTTCCGGCTTATTCATTACTAGTGAGGGCAGAAATACATATTGAGCAAATTCATAATTATTTGCTGTACAATGGATTAGTAAATCCATCGTTTTCTCAGATTTATCAGCAACTACCGGTATTGATATTGATGATGTATCATTTATAGTGCCCTGCCATTCTGCCTTATTGGCTCGTATTGCATTAATATTAAACATTCCGGAGTCAACTAAATACACACTTATCTTAATATCATCAACAACATCGGGACTTATTAATGCTAATGAGTTTTTAGAAATTGATACGTTATACAATATCTCTTTCTCATCCGATTTCTCAACAGAAACTTCAGTCCAAACAGAATTACGAAGCATTTTTCGCTTCATCCATTTGGATTTATTCATATCTTCAATATTTATTATAATTGGTATTTCGGATTTTAGATTATTATTATACGCCGGTAAGCTGGAATCGAATACTCCAGATATGAAATTATTGGAATACTGCGGAACAGCATATATCAGTGCAGCTAAAATCAAACCGGCGCATACTGCAATAAAACCACGTGCTGTATTAAGCTTAACAGGTTTATACAGCCATGTCATGCCAAAAAGCTTGCGTTTAACTGTTTTTCTTTCTTGTATTTCTGCAGCTTTGGCTAAAATGTTTGCTCTAAAATTAACAGGCGGATCTATGT
>JAPXND010000020.1:24261-24773 GCA_033808695.1 Armatimonadota bacterium | reverse complement strand
TTGTGCCAGCTGGTGTGGATATAATAGGTGTGGGCTTCAATTCTTTTCCGTGGAATTGTGGGAGCCACTTAGATTCCGCCTGCAGCATTTCTATTGTCATATCTCTTATTTCAGCAAGTGTAAGAACTGCAGAAGTAAGAGGATCTAGTGCAATTGCCTGCATTGCTAATTCTGGGCTTCCGGTGATTGCCGCTTCAACAGCAAGTCCCTGTGAATTGACGTTGGTAAGGTTTAGCGCTGCACACTGCGATGGAAGCTTGCCGACAACGGTAGGATGAAGTCCCATCTCATCAACAAAGATTGGTATTTCAACACAGCATCCATTCGGCAGGTTGGTAATATACCCATCGTTTCTGACATTTCCATTTAGTCGGAATATTTTGCCGGTTTCTTTGGCTTCAATTATGTATGAGCAGTATTCGGCGCTTCGTTTTCCGAGTTTTTTCGATTCAATGTTCAGAAGATCTGTGCTAACAAATTTTTCCGCAAGCATTTTGCAGTAGTGATAATAT
>JAPXND010000020.1:20494-24251 GCA_033808695.1 Armatimonadota bacterium | reverse complement strand
GGGCTGATCACAGTAAAGATCCAGAGCTTTTTTATTCTTTCTAAACCAAGGAACATATTCTGACAAATGCCCGGTGCTTTCGGTCATGAAATATCCAAAGTGTCTGAAGACTTCACCGCGAACTTTTTCGTTTATATAATATTCCGGTTTCTCAATGTTTTCTTTCAGGATTGGGTATAAATCTTTCCCATCTTTTTCAAGCTTCAGGAACCATGCCATATGATTGATACCGGCACAAAAATAATCGATTTCATGCTTTTCAACATTAGTGTAGCTTGCAATAAGATCAAGTGTTGTTTGAACGCCATGACACAATCCTACGAATTGTATATCGCCTGTAGCGCCAAGCGCCCAGCAGTTTATAGCCATTGGGTTGGCATAGTTTAATATGAGTGCGTTTGGGCAGAGTTCTTTCATATCTTCAACTATATCAAGTAAAACCGGTATTGTTCTTAAACCTCTAAATATTCCACCTGGTCCCATACTATCGCCGATGCATTGATCGACACCGTATTTCATAGGGATTTCGTAATCAATGCCGTATGCTTCTACTCCTCCGATTTGGATCATAATTACCACATAATCAGCGCCATCCAATGCTGCTCTGCGATCGGTGGTAGCCCATACTTTGGCTGGGATGTTGTTTTCTTTGACAACATCCAACCCAAAAGCCTCCATTTTTCTTAGTTTTGATTCTGTAGGGCTCATTAGTGCAAATTCAGCGTTTTGAAGTGACTCAGTTGCCATTATATCCATCATAAGAGTTTTACAGAATATAACACTTCCTGCGCCTATCATTGCTATCTTCATTGAAATACCTCCTTGTAATATTTTGTATTAATGAATGAATTGTTACTCTATTGGTTTCCTATATGGCTCATTTCCGCGCATAATTGCTTTGCCGCCAATTTCGTTGATAATCTGAACACCTGATTGACCGATATTATCAGTTATCACTGCTCCTTTCATGCCTTTTCTCAATCCAATGCATGGCACCTGTTCAGAGGGTTTGCGGTTTGTGGCATCAAACACGCATGCAGTTATTTGAAGTTTGCCATTATCAGCCTCTATCAATGGCTTGCCGTTTGATGCTCCACCCCAATCGTTGATGAAGCAATTGCTTAGTGATATGACATTAGGACTGTGTGATACAACTGCCTGCTGTGCAATAATTGATGAATTAACTAATCTTACGGATGAATTGTGAGAAGGAGTAGAATTGTTTTCTACAACTATTCCAATGCAGTTAGGAACACGCGGATCTGATGCGAACTGGCCGTTTGTGATTAACAGTGACCACCAGTTGACCGATGCTTCTATAAGCGCTCCTGTTCTTACTGCATCAGCGCCTATTCCTGTCATTTGCAAGCTTCCTGCACCTTTCTCATTGCTAATGAATCTGTAACCGGTTTTTGCAATAAATACAAAGGTATTGTTTACATATTCCCAGTCTGTTCTGCCGAATACGAATGCTTCAAGATTATCAAGGAGATATTGATTTACCAATCCAAAAGCGCCATCAGGATTGTCTCCAGCTCCTCCAACTTCCGGCGACCACCACCAATGGCCATGGAAGTGAACATTGTCTATTCTCCCAACATCAGAACAGCCATCAACAAAAATGCCTCTCCGCAGCGCACATCCATAGACGCTTCTAATTCGATGTCTTACACTCCAAGGATTTCCACCTACCAGAATGGCATTGTAGCTGTTTATAAGCACAATGTTTTCAAGGGTGTTGTCTACATCGAACATGTGGAATGTCCATGAATATGGGCGGATATCTACAGCTTTTTGTTCCGGGTAGTAGACTGTAAGACCACTGACAGATGTGGATGAACCCATTTCAAATAAGGCAGGCGCTTCTTCATTATCGCGTCCCCACGTGGCAAGTATTACTGTGCCGGTGAGCGGGGTGTTATATCGCGGGGCATTTGATGCTCCCTTGATTGATACGCCAGGTTTGACATTAATGCTTTTAGTGATAAGATATTTGCCGGCAGGCAGATAAAGCGTTTCGCCTTTTATTGCTGCGGCATCTATTGCTCTCTGCAATGCATCTGAATCATCAGCTATACCATCGCCGATTACATTGAAGTCTTTTACATTAATAAAATCTATGGGTGTTGATTTATCTTGCGCCAAGCTCATAGCAGGGATTCCTCCTATCAAGATATTTATTATTCCCAGAATAAGCAAATTGACATGTGGTTTCATTTTTATACTCCTTGTATACAATTTACTTTATATAAGGAAATATTACTTTTATATGTTAAGGAATCCTCTATTATTTTATAATTAATTAACTTGAAGGATGATAACTTTTCGTTTGGTAAGCAGTTCCAGCAGATCCGCCTTTTTAAGACCCGATTCAATATTCGGATCTTGGAGCAATTCTGATTTGATGCTGATACAGATAGATTCAGAATCTATTCTGCATTCAACTATTTGAACCGTAGAATCATGGTTTTTATCGAGTCCGTCAGAAATTCTCAATAAGGCAGCCATATAGCTGACAGTCAATCTATCATTTTCAGATAGTTGATTGAATCCGAAATGATCTGGGTTGGGAAGCGCTTTTCTGTGATATCTGGCAATAAGAGCAGTCATCATTATTTCACGCTCAGTGAGATTTTCAGTTGGATTATCAAGTATAAGTTCCATTGATTTCTTGTGATGACCTTTTCGTCCACCAATCCATCCAATATCGTGGAGAATAGATGCATATATAAGGAGATCAGTTTTTGTGTGTTGAAATGGAATAACTTCCCGCAAACCGTCAAGAAGCGATAATGACAGTCGAATTATTTGCAGTGAATGCTCAATGTCGCTGCTGCAGCGTTCAGCTATCTGCACTGCCTGATTGAAAATATTGTCATCTACCAGTTCTGAGTAAGTCATAAAGCAATGCATGTCTTAAACCCCTTATAGATATTTTGATTTGGTCTAACTTCATTTCAGATGCAAAACTCTCAATGATTAATATGCCACCGATTATGATATCTGCGCGTTTGGGATCTAATCCTGTTATTAATCTACGCTGGTTTAAAGTCATATTTGAGAGAGTTTCAACAGCTTTGTTTACATCGGCAATACTGATGATTTTTGCATGAATATTATCTGTTGATTCAATTGGGATTCTGTTTACAATATGCGCCAGATTTATTGCAGTTCCACCTATGCAAATTAATTCTTTTGGGGTGATATTCTTGATGGATGCCTGTATAAGATTTTTGATATAAGATTTGGCAGAGATGATGTTATCAATGGGAATGGGGTTTACATTAAGAAATCTCTCGGTTATTTTGATTGCACCAATGTTTATGCTGCTGCTTGTAATAATGCTGTTCTTATCTCCATAGATGATTTCACTGGACCCTCCGCCTACATCGGTAATAGCGAATGAATTTGGCAGAACACTAAGCAAAGGATCGTTTTTTACGGATGAATATGCGTATAATGCTTCCTGGCTTTCTGGGATAATCTTTATTTCTACTTTCAATTTATTTTGTATTTCATCAAGAACATAGGCGCTGTTGGAAGCATCACGCAGAGCGCTGGTGCCTACTAACTGTATAGATTGAACATCAAATGAAGCTGCTTCATCTAGAAACTTAGATATAGCTGCAACAGCTCTTTTTAATGAAACCTCACTGATTGCGCCGGTTTCCTGGATGCATTCACCAAGGCGAACAATAGATGATGATTCATGCAAAAAGCTGATTTCGCCTGCTGAATCAATTTCACCTACAACCAT
>JAPXND010000020.1:0-20484 GCA_033808695.1 Armatimonadota bacterium | reverse complement strand
TACAACCATTTTTATTGAATTTGTACCTACATCTATCGCAGCAGCTCTAAATGTATTGTTGTACATTTTATACTTTTCCCGTTGGCAGTTTCTTTCTCAGTTTGCAGATATCTTCACTTAATCTATCTACGCCTTTTCTTTTCAATTCAGCAGCAGGAATACTGCCAATTATTTCTCTTAGTCTGAAGAGATATTTCTCTGCTTTAGCTGCATCTTTAATTCCAAGTTTTCGCAGTCTTTTAGGAAGTTTTTCTAAGTTTGCTTCAAGCTTTTTCAGTTGTTTGAGCATTTTTTTGGTCATTGTTTTTGTCAATACAAGATGGTTTCGCGCATCTTGTATTAATGACTTAAGGTGCAAAATCCCCGGATGCTGCGGTTCAGACGGCTTGGCTGCAGGTTCAGATGTTTCTGCAGTGGACAGTATTGGTTTTTCAGTTTGGTCAGCTGTGGGCATTATATCGATTATAGACTCTTCTTCAACTGACTCCTCCGCCTTAGCTGGTTCAGCCTGCGGTGATTCCTCACTTGGAGCAGGTTCATCGTTAGCAGCGGTTTCTTCCTGTGCTTGCTCTGCGGCAGGAGCTGTTGTATCAGCAGAATTTTTTGCAGGAGTTTGTTGTTCAACCGGTTTTATCACCTGAGCCTTTTCAGTTTCTTCTTCTGGCTGCTGTTGTTTTTCTTCATCTATTTCAGACATATTATTGTTCTCCAATCAAATAATCTTACTGATATTTTATTATTTCCAGCAGATTAATAGCAAATCCGGAATCAAGCATTTTTGTCCAGTGAGCTAAGGCATTATTATATACAGATGAACGATGTGATGTTCTTTCATCTATAAGAGTGATGATTGAGTTATGCATGTTTTCATCAATATCCGGCGCCTGCAGATAAGAATTAAGCTTTTCAACCCATACATCGCAGTCGTGTATTTTTCCAAGTTGTTCCTGGAGTAATTTCACTTCAGATATTTTATCAACTAATGGCTGCCCAAAGCAGGGGATAAATGCTTCCATAGTGTATCTTAGTTTTTTGGCAAGTATCCTCATCATATGTAATTCGGTTATCAATTCCGGGTCATTAATCGCAAATGATTGATTGACTAAATTCGCTAATCGTTTGCCTATTAGTTTGTATGCCTGCACTGCAAATTTATCCTTATGCGCCGCTGATTTCATTTTGATATTGGCGAACAATAGAAGCAGATCATCATAAAGGTGATTATCTGCTATATCATTAAGCGCCACAAGCATAGATTCTCTGGATATTTCTCTTAGTTGGTTTTCTCTATCGATAAGCCATGAGAGATCGTTTTTAGTTTTTTTGCTTCGTTTCTTTAGAAATTCGATGAAAACATCGTGGTCGCGGACCGATCCAAGTGCACGAGTAACACCCTGTATCTGCAGTAGGATTGCAGCCGCCTGTTTTTTCTGAAAGCATCTGTTAAAGATACGAAATGCAGCCCTTAAGCGTCTTGAGGCTACTCTCATATCATGAAGCGCTTCAATATCAGAACCATCAATAGTGCCAGGCAGATTATCAATCATTTGAATATATAATCGATTGATAACAACTCTTGCAGCTACACCAAATGGCGTATCGGCTGACAGTGTATAAGGAAGCATGTCCATTGCATAGCTCCAACAGTTTTAGTCCATAATGGGAATGATTGCCTTCTGCAGCTTGGCAAATATCGTTTCCGGATCCTTTGATGCATCTATAGAAACAAACCCATATGTTTTCGCCATTTTGTTTAATTCGCGAATAACCCTTCCCTGATACTTTTTGAAGCTGTCATAATAATCGTCTCCAAGCGCCAAATCCATGCCTGATTCCCAGTAGTTGAATCCGCCTCCATAGAGAGCGCGTGGAATAAGAACATTTACATTAGTTTTAAGGTAGAGTATTAGACTTGGAACGAGCGCTATACCATATATTTTTTCAAGCCATTCTGGATCTGCGCCTCTAACTATATCCCTTGCGCATATTGAATAGAAGTATCTATCTGCAATTACATAGTATCCGGCTTGGAGAGCGGGTATGATCTGATTTTCAAGCTGATCTGCAAAGTCTGTGGCGTAGAACAAACTCATGGTCTTTCTTCCAAGAGTGTGTCCTTCTTTTGCCTGTTCCAAGCCCTCAGATGCAAGCTCAGATCTTGATAATCCGGTAACTGATACAGCGTGCCCCTTACTTTCCAGCCAGTCGCTGAGCATAGTAGTCTGTGTAGTTCTTCCCACTGAATCCGTACCTTCAATCACAATAAGGCGGCCATTAAGTGAATCGAGATTTATGTTAGGCAATCCATGCCCGTAGAATTGGAATTTAGACAATTTAACGGATTCCTCCTGTCATCTTTTGTTGATTAACGAGAATTTTTGAAACTATATCTCTTACAATCTGCTGCTGTTCTTCGATTGATTTGGTTGCATCCATTACTGTAAGACCGAATTCTTCAACCATGGCTTCATATTGACACATTATTCGTTCTTGAAAGATCTTAAAGCTTTCAACAGGATCATTGGATACACCGATGTCCATTCCGGCTTCGTAGTATTTTAGCTGAGCGCGCCCAGTGAGGATTCTATCTAGGGAGATATCAAGAGGGACCCTGAAATAGAATGCGATATCTGGAATGACAGCGAATGAGTAGAGGTTGCGAACCCATTCTGGATCAACACCTCTGGCTACATCTCTGGCAAATGCGGTATACATGTATCTGTCTGCCAAGACTATGGCGCCTGCTTTTAGCGCTGGGATGATTTGGTGTTCTGTTCTGTCAGCAAAGTCGGTGGCATGAATTAGGCTGAAAGTAGTGGGGGTAAGCGATTTCTTCTTTTTCCCAAGTTTTGTGGTGCTTTTGACTAATGGTGAAGAGTTCCATTCGCTAAAGAAAACATTGTAGCCTTCGCTTATAAGCCATCGATTAAGCAGATGCAATTGAGTGCTTTTCCCAGAGCCGTCAATTCCTTCTACTATAATCAGTTTACCGGGGTAGTCTTTGTTTGTTTCCATTATTCACTCCGATGTAATATTAGTATATTATTATATTATATCATATATGGAATTGAATGAATATTACAAATCTGTAAAATTATTGACGCAAATTAAAAAGCCCGGATATACCGGGCTTTTCTCTTGATATTAATTTGGAGTCTGTTTAACTTGTCCACCTGTAGGAGGCGGCGGTATTTTCATTGCTGCACCACCTTTGTTCTTAAGCAATTCTTCCATTTCCTCAGCTTTTTTGCCTCCACCAACGCTGCCTTTCCAGAAAAACAAACTGATTATTATTATAACGACAGCAATTACTAATATTGCTGCTCCAGGAGAAATGTTTTTTTTCATAGCTGTCTCCTATTCAACATCGTACATATTTGGTCCTTCTGAATCATAGAGTAATCCATCATCGCCAACTCTTGGCCAGTAGGCTAAATATAAATCGTAATCTGTTATCCATGAGTGTTTCCACATAGCTTTATCTATGGGATATGCTTTAGCGTGACCATCGCAGAATGCAAAGTTCATCTTAACATCTTTTGGATAAGTGAAAGGCCAACCATATGGATTAGAAATAAATCGATTGTCATGGAATGCAAGTGTTTCATTGAAGGCAAAAAGCTGGGATGGTTTATTGAAGTCAGCATCACTGAATGCTCCTTGTCGCGCGCGAAATACGCCGATGTATAGCTGAAATCTATATTGATATGAAGCCCATCGTTTTCCGCCTATTTCAATTTTGCTAGGATCACACATAGTGTCGCTGGGACATTTCCATAATCCAGAGTTTTTAACATAAGGGTCGAGCTGAGGCTTGATAGCGCCAGTTTGCATATAGTTTAAAGTATAGTCATCAACCGGTGTTGAATATCCTGAATACATATCTCCAACAATTGCAACACCATTATACACCCAATCAGGAAATGATACCGGTGAAAATGTGGGATAACATTGATCCCAATCCGCTTTATACATTTGCAGAGCAGTTCCTAACTGCTTTAGGTTAGATAAACAAGTAGTTGACCGGGCTGATTCACGAGCCTTTGCAAATACAGGGAACAGAATTGCAGCAAGTATTGCAATTATAGCAATAACTACCAGTAATTCAATAAGCGTAAAACCATTTTTCTTTTTCATAGATTTTCTCCTTGTCTGTAAACTATTATTTTATTTGGTAAAACAAAAATGAGTTATATATGCTTACACCTCCTTAATGGATAATTGGTTGATTATCTACACAATCTTCCATGCTTAATGGTTTTTGTTGCTAACATTATTTTGGATTTTTCCATATCTCCATTCAGTTTTTTTATTGCACATCTAACACTTTCTCTGCCAATTTCTTCAAGCTGCTGAATTATTTTTACAATATTTGCTTCAGGGGGGAAATTGATATAAGGTTCATCAAAACAGGCGAGAGCAAATTGGCTGTATGGAAGCCGCAATTTGTTTATAGTTTCCCATGCTAGAGACATAACAAGTGCATTTTCTGCAAATATTGCATAAGGCGGCTCAAATTTTGATATTACATCAATTGGGTCATATAACTTACCATTTATATTAAATATTGGCTCATATGGCTCAATGATATATACAGAAGGTTCCAGTCCGTATTTTTGCATCATCGAATTGTATCCATCAAGTCTCATATTTGTCCATGAGCGATCCAGATTTACGCTGAAATGATAAATTTTTTCGAAACCCATTTTTATCAGCTCTTCTACAGCCTGCTGTGCGCCTAGTTTATTATCGGAAGTAACAAAGTCAAAATCAATTGCATCAATAGATCTATCAATTAAGACAACCGGTATGTTGGCTTCCTGAATTGCTTTTAGGCTTTTAAGATTTTTTTCTCCGCCTATATAGAATAAAATTACTGCATCCACATTTCTTAATGGTATAACCTCTAAGTTAAGGCGTTCAATTTCAGCCTGATCCTGATCAAGATAGAGCATAACACTTGAATTATTCTTTCTTGCTTCTTCTTCCACTCCATTTGCAATTTTTGCTGTAATATCATCACCCGATGTATGCACAGGTCTTGAAGAAGAAAATAATGAAGGCAATACTAATGCAATATTGTAGCTTTGTTGTTTTTGCTCTGCTACAAATGTTCCTTTTCCCTGAATTCTGTATATCAATCCTTCATTAACTAAAGATGCAAGCGATTCTCTTACCGTACTATGACTAATGCCGTATATATCCGCCAATTCATTCTGGGATGGAATTCTTTCTCCCGGTTTATATTTTCCATTGACGATAGATTCAGCAAGGAGCTCTTTAAGCTTTTCGTGTTTCAAGTATGGTTCTAATTTTAAATCACGCATAAATAATTTCCATTCATTTCCATTCAATAATAAATATACTGCGGGTTACCCTATAAGTTGTTATATAAGGCAATTATACATCATATTTTTTAAATGTCAATAGAATTTATATAAATTTTATAGATTTTTTTTGATTTTTAGTGTAAAATACATGCGATGCTTTATCAATATGAAACAATGAAGTAACAAAACAAACAAAAGTTAGGTGGAGGAACAATGGAAAATCGACTTGGGATGTATGTTCATATGCACTGGGGATACAATCATCCTTATGCAGCGCGTACTTGGACAATGGATGACTGGCGGGGATATGCTAAGGGTCTTACAGCATTAGGTTACAATATGATTCAGATCTGGCCAGTGTTTGAAACAATGCCGGATCCTATAACTCCGAGTGACCAGGCTCATTTGCGTAAAATAAGAGAGGTAATAGATCTACTTCACAATGAATTTGGAATGAGAGTTCTTGTAACTATGGGACCGAATACCATAGGCAACAAAAAAGCCGCAAATTATACTTTTGAAACGAGACCATTTTTTGAAACGGATATAAGACTTAATCCAGGTGATCCTGCTGCACTTGAAAAGCTGATTAATATAAGAAGACCCTTGTTTAAAAGTCTTTCTAATGCAGATGGATTTACGATAATAGACAGTGATCCCGGCGGATATATTGGATCTACAAATGAGGAGTTTGCAAACCTTTTATTTAGGCATCTTGATTTAATAAAAGAATGTAATCCAGATGGCATGCTTTTCTATTGGATGCATGTTGGCTGGGAAACATATAACAGGATGTGGGAGGATATTCAGAATAATAAAGGTCCGATTGACCTGAAATTTACAATTGATGATTATGATGAAGTAATTGGTCTGCTTATGAAGCGTCCTGAGGAGAAGTGGATGGTAACAAGTGGAATGCAGGTGCATCAGGATGCAATTGCCAAACATGGTGTACAGAATCGCACAATGTTCTTCTCATACGGCATTGTTGAAGGTGAACCTACTTTTCCGCTTACAAACTACTATCCGGAATATGTTGCCTCAGCGCTTGAACGTTATAACGAAAACGATATGCAGCAGGGAGCTATGGCTAATGCACAATCTCACATAGTTCAGCTGCCGCATACCTATTTATATTCACATTTTATAAAGGGTGGAAATGCAGATAACATGGATCTTGCCGGGTTTGCAGATGGTTTGATTCCCGGTCTTGGAAAATTAATAGCCGATGCATGGAAATCTATGTATCCAGGAGATACTAAGCTGATGCGAAATCTTGCAGCAGAGGTTGAATCTAAAGCTGATGGTGTTTATGAAGAAGGGGTCTATTCGGGATTTTTGTTTGGTTCATCAAAGCGTTTCTTGGAAGATCTTGCAATGCAGTTGAGATACAGGGCAGCTTCAGTTGATTTTATCAATGCAATGGAATCTGGAAGTGAATGGAAAGCCTCTTTAGCGGATCTTCATGACACATGGAAAGTATGGCAGGAAAGAACCGGCTTTGTGGATGCATATGGTGATGTTCAGGGATTGCATTCTCAGCTTAAGAAGCTTGATGACCCGGAGATTAATGCTGTACTGGCTGATTTTGATGACTGGAGTGATCCTTCTGTAAGGCATGGAATATTGCCGAGATTATTAAGGGCAATAGATAATAAAGCTAAGTCGTAAATAATAATATGATTAACAGAGGCTGAAGCGGTGAAATCACAGATGACATCGAAAGAGAGATTGAAGACGGTTTTAGCTCATGAAATTCCCGATAGAGTGCCGCTTGGTGAATTCTCTGTGGTGTATTGGCCTGAGACGCTTGTTCGATGGAAAAATGAAGGAGCGCCCGAAGATTTAACTTCATATTACAGTCTTGACCGTATAGAATTGTTTGGGTTTGATTCATCACTTCAGCTTCCGGTAGAAACAATTGAAAAGTCGGAAAAATATCATATATATCGAAATAGTGACGGTGTTGCAATAAAAGAATGGATAAGCTCTGAGGAGTATTCACCTCCATCCAGAATTGATTGTTTAGTAAAAGATTGGGATTCTTGGTTAAGTGTTAAGGACCGCCTTACTGTTGAACAAAGCCGCATTGGTCCTGGTATGATGGCAGCATACAATCAATATTCAGCGGATGATAAATTTGTGGCAATATCTCCAATTGAGCCTATGTGGTTTTTGATTGAGGTTATTACAGGCTTTGAAATAGGACTTCCTTTGCTGATGGCAGAAAAAGAGTTGGCAAATGATATAATGACCACCTTCACTGATTTCACGATTGATATGTGTCAATTGAGTGTAGACAGCGGCGCTAAGTTTGATGCGTTGTGGTTTTTTTCCGACCTGTGCTACAAAAATGGAATGCTCTTTTCCCCAAAATGCTATCGTGAAATGCTGCTTCCGCTGCATAAGAGATTCAAAGAGTGGTGTGATTTTCAGAATATACCGATGCTGCTGCATTGTGATGGTGATGTAAGAGAATTTATACCTTTGCTGATAGAAGCGGGATTCGATGCTATTCAGCCTCTTGAAGCGCGCTGCGGCAACGATGTAAGAGAGTTGAAAAAACTATATGGCGCCGATATTGTTTTCTTTGGCAACATCAGCGCTGATGTTATAGCATATGGAAGCGATGATGATATAGAAGAGGAAGTAAGAACAAAGGTGCTTGCTGCAAAACAGGGTGGGGGTTATATATATCATATAGATCATTCTGTGCCTCCTACTATCAGTTTTGAAAGATATTCACGTGTAATAGATTTAGTTAAGCAATATGGTAATTATGATTAAAAAGGGAGTTTGCTTTGCATTATAAAAAAATAGGTATATTAACTATTCTAATATTTATGGCTGCAGCTATGAAAAGTATGTCTAATGAATCTTTATCTGAATATGCTCTTGGGAAAAATGGATCAGTAAATTACTGGATGCTGTTGATGCCAATCCCGAATCCATCTGCAGTGAGCGCCGATACAAGACAGATTATTGCAATAAATAGAGATTTTCTTGCAGACCATGGCGGTGAACGTGTTGTAATTCCCAAAATGGATGTTGAAATTGTAGAAGGTTTGAAATGGCATCCCAGAGGCACCAACGGACATGTGAATCTGTGGATTTATTCACCGGTTAAGGATAATGTAACTGCATATGGATTTTGCTACTTATATTCTGATAGCGATAGATCTGTGTTGATGAAGGTAGGCAATAGTGATCACATAATCATTTATCTTAACGGGCAGCAGGTGCACAGCCATATGGCTGAGCGCCCTCCAGCTTTTGGTCAGGATTCAATACAGATTAGTTTGAAAAAAGGTTACAATGCATTGATGGTGAAAACATCGCAAAAGAGGTATGAGTGGGGATATATGATACAAATATTGTCACTTGATGGAAATACTATTGAAGGTATTAAGAACGTATTACCGATTAAGCAAGACAGCATAATCAAGAACAACAATGAATATCCTGCTCAATTAAGCAATGATTTGCCTGAATTGAAATATATGTCATTTAATAAAGTGCGATTAGGTTCATCTATAGAAATTGGCATGCGGAATTTTCCATCCAATAAGCCTGTGCAGACGGCAATTGAAAGATTGTCTTCGAGAATTAAGAGCATCGATGCTGACAAAGAAGTTACCATAGAGAAGAAGTCAATCATAGAATCTGATGTTATCATCGATTATATTGCGAATGTATCTAAATATGATTTGGGCAGATGGAAGCCAAATATTAAAGCATTAAACACTCCTAACGCCTATGCAATAGTAAATCGCAACAATCAAATCTTTGTGTTTGGTAATGATGAATTGGGTATAGTATACGGACTTTCGTTTTTGCATACAAGGCTATGGAAGGATGGCAGGAATCTCACTTTTCATTTGGATGCAAACGAATATACATACATACCTAATTTTAAGCAGCGTGGAATTTATGTAATGTATGGATATAACTACTCCGGCATTGAAGTTATTGATTGGGGGATTAAGGAGTGGAAAGCCTATATAGATGAACTTGTTCTTGCACAAATCAACTACATCTATGTATACCTATGGACGGATACATGGGGGTATATGCCCGGAACAACTGGATATAACCCAAGGAACCGGAAAATACATGAAACTCTGCAATTAATGATCAAATATGCTCATGACAGGGGGCTTAAGGTTTGTCATATGATGGCGCCTAGTTTGCTTCCTGCGAGTCTATATGATACAGACAGGGCTGCTTTCAGCGACAAACCCTTTGTTAAAGGCTGGAAATTTGCCTGCACGGAAACTCCGCTGGCTCAAGAATTTATGAAGCAATTGATCGAGTCGGAAATCAAATACTTCAAAGATGCTGATAAGTTCCAGATTGCCTTTTTTGATCCGGGCGGATGCGGATGTGATAAGTGCATTAGGAATATGTCTTCAACCATTATGAATCAAATTGATCTGTGGCTCAGAATTGTGAGGAAGTTTAATAAAAATGCCGAGGTATCAATCAGCTTCTGGCCTTTTAAGGTGGTAGAAGATGATCATAAGATTGTTTTTGCGGAAAATACACTTGAGCTTGTGCAAGACAAGCTTGGGTTAAATGTAGATATTTGTGAAGCTGCTGACTTAAACAGGGTGTATCTGCATACGGCAAAAAAGATGGGCTTTTCTACCACAGCATTCATCTTTCCAACTAATCCCGAGACATCTTATCTGCTTCCTATAATCTCCGGTGATATATGGAAACCAATGCTGAAGGAAATGTATGCCAAATGGGGTTTTGACAGTGCATTATTCCAGAGAATGGAGGTCAAGACACGAGGCATTCAGGATTGGATTATGGGCAGTTTATATTGGAACAGTGATTTAGACCTTGATGAGCTTTTATACATTTATGCCTGTTCGCAAACTGGTGATTCCGAATCAGGATATAAATTTGCAAAGGTTATCAAAGCTATCGACAAATTTACCAATGATATGCAGGAGCCGGAATCAGCAGATAAGATGTTCCTTGGCAATATTATCAGCAAAGAATTGAATCTGATATCGGAGCAGCTGCCAAAGGACAAGAAGTGGTATGTTGATGTTGGTGAGTTGTATAAATATCTGGGCAGGGGAATATATTCTAGAAACATGCATGAGATTACTGTAAATAATGCCTGGAATGCCAAATATCGGGATGCAAAAGATGAATATATCAAATCATGGAAAAACAGTAACGTATTTAACACTGCAATACAGGATGAGAATGTAATAGGGAACTATTATGACAACTATGTTGACTATCTTGCTATAGGCAGAATACATACATTATTCTAATGATGTAAAGGATATAATCGTGCGATTCATTGCTGAAATCTCAATTGTTGCTGTGGCGCTGCTTGCAATAGCTTTACAGTCTTTGGCGGATACTGGAAATTATAAAGATGAAAGGTTTGTTTCTATAGATGGAATGGCAATATGCGGAGAATCATTGCCATCGGAAGCTGTATTGCTGGCAGTCAGTCATTTCAATAATGAAATAATGCGGATGACACATAAACCTCTCCCTGTTGTTTTTGGCAGTATACCAACTGACGGCAGCAGATTGGTAATTGGAAACAGAGCAGCTCATAAACACATCACTTCGAAGTATTTCAGGAATCTTAGCAATAAAGATGAAGATATCTTAAATCAATCGTATATGATTGAAGTTGGAACTTATAAGGGAAATGCATCAATTAATGCATTGGGATTTGGAAAGGATAAATCCCCGCGTGCTGTTTTAGGGATGAGTTATGCGCTTGGTGATCTCCTTCGCAGGCTTAATATAAGAGATGGCAAGTGGGGTTTTGTTTTTTCGAACAAAGCTATTATCGAGCAGCCATCAATCCCAGACAGGCGCTTCTATCTGATGAACACGGTTTATATAAATCCCGGATTGGCGTTAGAGCGTTTTAATCAAGAACAGATAGAAAACTATGTAGACACATTGATTGATGCACGATATTCACAAGTTACATTCTTTCAATGGAGTACATCATATCTATATCCAGGCAGTTTTGAGTCGCTGCGGCCATTAAATCAGATGACACACCGTGCAATGCGCCGATTTCTTGATTACGCTCGCAGGCGGGGATTGCAGACCTACCAAATGATAACTCCAGCTCATGTAGAGGCGAATCTTATATCTGATAATCCCAGATTTGAAGCAGAGGGGTTTTATAAGGGGCAAGGCGCCTGCTGGAGTCAGCCGGAAGTTCGTGATTTGGCACACAAGGTTGCTCAGCTAGAGATGGAATATTATGGACCAGTGGATGGATATACTGTTTGGTTTTATGACCCCGGCGGATGTTTTTGCTCGGAGTGCAAGCCAAATCAGGCAGACCGAATTTTCGATCAGCTGATGTTAGTCGATTCTTTGTCAAAAACAATCAGTCCAAACGCAAAGATGGAAGCAGTTCTGTGGCCAACATGGGTATTCGAACAAACTAAAGGGATAGATTATACAAAAGAGGAAGTTAAGGCCTTAGTAGAATCATTTCTTGAGAAATGTTTGAATCATTATGGCAAGCGCAGTCTCTCTGTTATGGATACTGCCACAATGGAAAGCTCAAATATATATAATGGATTGGTAGATAAGAGCTGTTTTACACGCAACGCACTTTTGCATAGTGTTATGGGAGCAACAATAGAACAGGCATATCCTTTTGCCTATCTTCGATTTGGATACACACATGAGTATATGGCAATAATGCAGAAAAACCAAGTTGAAGCAGGAACCTTCACGATTGGATATGCTACAACGAATATCCCGATAGTATATGTGTTTGCCAATTCCTTGTATGACGGAATGCTGGATTATGACAGCGCTGTTAGTCAATATGCAGCTTCTGTGGCTAAGGGAAATGCGTTTGAACCATATTTTGCACTGTTAAAGGCAGATGACATGCTTTTTGGCTCTGGTTCATACAAAGACATGGATAATGCCATTACGATAATGGAAAACATGTTAAGTAAGATTGAAAGCAGTGAAACTTTTTATGGTAATAAAGATTGGCTGAGGGGCTTTGTTAAAGCTAGAAGATGGTATTGGAAGCTGGCGCAGGCATCAAGTGAAGAATCGTTTGATGAGATTCTTTCACAATTGAAGGCAGATGTTGGTGCAATACCGATGTATAGCGATTATATGCATGGATATGAAAAGATTAATAAAGATAAAGTTACATATGCTGCCGGACATCATACTGTTATGTATTGGCGGTCAATGGTAGGAGATAACAGCATTATTGGTACACAGGCTGACTAACAATTATCCATAGCTGTCAATTTAAAGCTGATAATTGAGATATCAATCAGTTCTGCCTATGAGTTCACGTTTTTTCTTGATGTAGTATCTGTAGTTTTCCAGAGTAACATCCGGCGGGCATCTATGATCAACATGAGGGATAAAACCGCCATCCTCCATCAATTTGGCTATTCGCTGGATTTCTTCATCGATTGCCTCTTTGCCCTTAATCAGCTGCATTTTGTTCACTCCACCCATAAAGCGAACCTGTTTGCCGTATTCCTTGCGGAGTGCAGCTTGATCTGTATGGGCGGATTCCACCGGAAACATAACGTTTATACCTGCATCTAACCAACCCGGAACCAGTTTTGTAATGTTGCCATCGCAGTCAAGAACGTGATATTTTACACCGTATTCCGCCAGATATGAAGTTATTCTTTTATATCTTGGCACCATAACTTCGTTGAAGAAAGCGGGGGATACAAGCGGACCGTGATTGAAGCACATGTCTTCCCACCAGTTGCCAAAATCGAACTCTATTTTACCCATGACTTTTGACAGCATTTTTAGACTCAGCTCTGTGATGTGTTCAATCATTTCTTCAACCCAATCACGATCAAGCCCAATTGCTATTGATATATTTTCAACACCCATCCAGTTGCGCAGCATTCCATATAGGCTTCCACACCATACGCCCAGAGGATAATCTCTATCTTTGTGATAAGCTACTATTTCATCTATGTTGTCCGGAACTCTTCCAACTGTATCCGGATTTAATTGTTCATCACGGAAACGTTTCCAGTCATCACGTGTTTCAATGGGGAATTTGATGTATTTTGGAATACTCCTGCTTGTAAGAGATTCCTCGTAAATTACTCCATCACCGCCTTGAACAATTTGATGGTCGCCTATTACTTCAAGGACTTTAGATTCAAAACCGGGGCAAATTCCGCTGTTTATGGTAATGGTATGGTAATATTCAAAGCCAAAATATCGTTCCAGATCCCAAATATTATTTAAACCATCGGGTAAACCTTGTTGCCTCCAGACTTCGTAACATTCATCCCAATATCCGAATTCAAAGTCAGGTACACGATCTACAGATTCATAGTTCCATGTTTTAAGAAATCTCTCTCTTGTATCCATTTATGCCTCCGCATATAGAATTCAATTTTTATATCTATTATGTAACAAAACATTAAATTCCTTCATATTTTAATATGTTCTATAAATTAAAAAGCCGTCGATTAGATACATCGACGGCTTGCTTAATAACTCCTTATTGCAGTTTTAGCTTAAATGTTTTGATTTCCCATTTATTGAATGGAACCGTTATTTTGTTTCTATTAAGTGTAAGCGTTGGATTGTTGCCCGGACGTTCTGCCAGGTCGGTTTCCTGAATTGATTTAACATTCATGCCGAAACTTATGTTAGTAGCTCCTGAGACACCTTGACTCTCATAGAAACGGATGATTATGTCATTGGAGTCTTCAGCTTTTTTAAAGGCTGTAACAATGATATTTGGGTTCATTACATGCAAGAATGAATGTGCTGACGGCAGCTCTCCCTTGTGGTTAGTTGTTACAACAGGTATCAAAGGATTATTAAATTCATATCCTCTTCGGACTGTATCTGCTTTTCTCCAATCATTTTTATGGGGATAGATTGAATAAGCTGCTGTATGTTGTCCTATATTTGGAATAGGATCTGGTTCATACGATGCTCTTATGAGAGAAAGTCTCATCACGTTGCCATTTATATCGGTACCGTATTTACAGTCATTAAGAATACTTACGCCATAGTCATCATCAGATAAATCCATCCATTTTTGACTTGGATATTCATCTCCATTTGCAGGGCGTTCCATTGCAGCAAATGGTATTTCGAAGAATGCTTTTCCATCGTTTATGTTTGTAGGGAACGAGACTTTCAGGAATGGTGCATCGGTTTCAGAACTTCCCTTTTCCTGCCAGTCAGCCTGAAACTTAATATCAATTCTTGGAATGCCGGTGTGCAGCGTAATATCCTGGATAAAGTTTGATTTATTGAATTTGTGCTTTACCCTGATAATTTTTCTCAAGGCGCCATTCTCTATCATTTCTACCGATTCTGCTTTGTCAAGATCTATTGTCTGGGATACAGGTCCAAGTTCCCATGCAGACATACCATGAGGTTTTTCCATAAGAATCTGAAGCATACTTGCATTGGAGGTGACAATTTCTCTCTTAGCCTTTTTATCATATATACTGCTTATATTGCCTTTTTTAGGGTCAACCTTTACGGTAAAGAAATCGTTTTCTATTGTATAGTTATCTGTTTTGATTTTAGTTGATGGCTTTGTTCCTTCAACCAGATAGAATGTTTTATATCCAAGAGAAGGCACATTCTTTGCAACAAAGCTGATATTATCACCATCAGATTGTGATACTAATGAATATCCATTTGCATTCGTTACCATTATGTTCTTGCCATTTAGTGAAGATGGTATTGCAACAGTTACAATATCATCACGTTTCCATGCCATAGAGTTGAATACAACGACTGGAATTCCCTTGCCTTCTGTATTAATGCTGCGAGTGAGAACCTGCAATGATGAATTCAGCGCATCATTCCCTCTTTGGCTGATTTTTGCATAAAGGTCATAGGAATGGTCGTAAGCATCATGAATACTTGTGCCGTCAAAGATATCATGGAACTGGTTGAAGCATGTATCTCTCCAAGCCTCTACAAATTTAGTTTGTGGGTATGAGTATCCGTAAGGCATAGCTAAAACAGAGAATGTTTCTGCCAATGGCAGGAGATTTTCTGAATTTCGATTTATCTTTTTGATTTCAGCTTGTGATGTATAGCAGCCCCGGAATACAAAGTTCAATTCATCGTTTATAACAGGCCAATCTGTTTTTTTCGATAACAAGGTTTCATAGAAATTCTTTGTAGTATTGAATTTCATAGTAGGGAACAGCTGTTGTTTTTGCAGCTCTTTGGCTTTTGCTAAGTCCTTCATTGTAGGTCCTCCGCCGTGGTCGCCAACACCATAAACAACCATTCCATCTTTAACACCATACATCCTGTTTATTTCTATCGGAACATTCCTGTTATTTTCATTAATGGAATCTGTATACCAATTAAAGTTATATGCTAATACTCTTGAGCCATCAATGCCCTGCCACCAGAAAACGCGCTGATCTCTTACACATCTGCAGAAATAATAGTATTTAAGACCGCTTTTTACCAGTATTTGCGGAACTGACCATGCATGACCGAATGTATCCGGTTCCCATGCAATTTCTGGTTCTACACCAAATTTTTCAATAAAGTATCTTTTTGCATACAAGATTTGACGGACTATAGATTCACCGGATGCCATATTCATGTCACCCTCTACCCATGTACCGCCTGTAACTTCCCATTGTCCATCTTTTACCTTTTGTTGTATTTGTTTGAATTTATCAGGGAATAATTCTTCCATAACGATATATGTGGATGCTTGGCTTTGCGAGTATTTGAAATCCGGATAAATATCCATGAGCTTTAGCACAGATGTGAAAGTATCGTTGCAGACTTGTATTGTTTCAGGCCATAGCCACAGCCAGTTCATATCAATGTGCCCGTGACCGATAAGGTGGACAGTGTATTCTTTTATATCTTTGCTCATTGGTTCAAGGATTGAAATAAATTGAGCGTATGATTTATCAAAGGCTGTCATATCTTTGTTTGTTATTGAGTTTATGTCAATTGTTTGAACAGCTTTATCCAGCAAATCAGCATAATTTTGCTTTTTATCAGTGTCCTTTTCGTTGTCTATCATTTGCCTTGCAAGAGCAATTTCGCTTCTGAGAGTATTGGTTTTGTTTCGCCAATCCAGAACAGCCTGGGATTCTAGGTGGGCGAACATTATGCGTCCACCGCCAGGTCCATTTTCACCACGGATTGCAACTTGAAATTTTTCGCCTGGAATTGCATTTTCAGTAAGCAATACACGGCAGGTGTCCCAAGTGAATTCCTGCATAAGCTTGCCATTTACATAGCATGTTCCCAAATCATCGATTCCTGCTACAAAGTAGACCGGCGCTCCGGCTATTGGTATGTTGTTTGATTCCGATGGTATTGTTATAGTTTTTCTAAACCAGCATATTTTATCTGGTCCCCAGTCAAACTCCGGGTCAACTACCTGCCAGGATGAGTCATCAAAGTTGATACCTTCAGCGCCAGCTATATCGCCTATTTGGTATTTCCATGCATCGATGGGATCGACTCTTAGTTCACTGTTTAGCTTGTTAATTGATTCATCCAGAGTTTCCGCCATGGATAATCCAATAGATAACAGTACAATAAACACGAATATCGCTAACATAAATACTTTTTTCAAAATAGCCCTCCATAATTCAAATGTTTTTTGTAAATGCCGGTAACATTAACTTATCATAGTAGATTGCTTGTGTCAATGTATGCAAGGCAATCTGCTGAATAATGTCTGTCTATTCAAGTGTGATTGCAAAAATATGCAGATTTGGGTTGTTTGGGAGCTTGATTGACACTACAGGAGCTCCTCCTTGTTTTAGATTTACAGTTTGTTTCCATAGATAGCATTTTAATGGATTTTCATTGTTTCCACCATGTCTGGCGGCAAATGCTATTCCTATTGTTTCATTGTATTTTGCAGGAATACACCAGTCAGATATAGCTATATCAATATTGTAATATGTACCGTCAGCATGTCTTGCAAACAGCTCATTGATGTAGTTTCCGTTTACTCCTGCAGCCAGAACATGTATTTTTGTGAATTTCCCTTTTGGAAAAGGGATTATCTGCATTTGACAGGCAATGTTGTTAACCTGCGCCATAGGATCCGGAAGCCTGAATGTTACTTTGTCTACTATGAGCTTTTTATCTTTTGGAAAACCTTCGGCAGGGAATGTATATCCGCCTTTATCAAGACTTCCTTTGTTTTGTGCGTTTTTGGCGCTTATTCCATCGTTGTTGAAGTATTTGGATAAATCCAACTGAACTTGTGCAGCATTACATGATGCTGCAAATATTATCAGCAAAATAATAAACAGAAATCTTGTTTTCATTTAATTTACTCCCATTCTACTCTGATCACTACGCCTTCCGGCAAGCTGTTGTATTTAATAAATAGTGTTCCGTATTCAACTCGCTGAGTGAACGGAACATTTTTTCCTGTAGTATCCAGCACTTTCACAGATGATACATCCATGTTTGCTGTTGATATTCGTGTTACTCCCTTTGTATTATAGGGTCCGCCAGCCAGCATTGAAGTCATTTTGTCAGATTCGACTTTTGCTTCTATACGGTCTGATGAAATAAGAACGCGTGGTGTTCGATCTGCCATCAGGTCTGTAACATTGACCATAACACCTCTGCTGTTCGGTTCTATAATGGGATCCATAATCATACTGATTTCAGGGTCGAGGATATTGATATAGGTGCCAATAAATGGATACGGAGTGTCGTAGGTTCTCATTGCAACGTATTTACCGCGGCGTATTCCAAGATATTCGGTTTCTTTATATTCTAATCCTGCTTTTTCACATGCATATTGAGCAATAGAACGAAGTGCATTAGCAGATGCAATTGATGACGAGAAGTATGATGGGTCTACACCAAAAAACATTACATTTCCTTTATCAACAGCCTTTTCAAAGAATGGTAACAGATCTGTTTCATTGATGCTGTAGAGCGGGTCTGCATCTGTTTCGTATGCCGTTATATTATTTGATATGTGGATATCCATTGACGGCAATAGCTGACTAAGCTTGTTATTTCCAACACTTACAGCATGGTAACTTATATTGATAGGTGTAACTGCAGTGGAGAGCATAAACTGGTTGCCCATAGAAATATTTGCTGTAACCTTACTGTTTTTGGGAACATTAAATTTGTATATCCAATAACAGTTTGCATCTGCAAATCTTGATAATCCATTGAACTTGCTTCCATTATTATCAACTATCAGATTCTTTTCTTCGTCTGAACCTGCTTTGAAAACCTGAGCTTTACCATCTACTATCAATTCAACACTGCTTACAAGAGATCCCCAGCCATCAGTTTTATGTGCATCTTCAAATTTTAGATATATGCTTCCATCATCAAGGATTCTATCTGACAAATCGAGTGTATATACTTTTTGATTCTCAAGGTTGCGGTAAGGATTCTCTTCAGATATGAGCGGTTTGAACTCAGTTTTTGTATCTAACGAGACAGATTTTGTGATGTTTACACCAAGCTGTGCAAATAGGTGCTCCTGAGGTGTTGCATAGCCGGCGGATTTCCACCATTCCTGCAGATTATTGTAAGGGTCATTTCCGCCAAATATAACAAGTGTACCGCCCTTTTTCACCCAGTTTGCAAGAGCCGTGTTGTAATCAGGAGACATTGGTTTAAGCAGGTCATATGTTAAGAAAAGCACCTTATATTCATCAAGGTAACCGGGTTCAACAGATCTTTCTAATTGAGCTACCTGTATAGGAATGCCTTTCATCAGCAAGGGGAGGGTGATTCCATGGAATCCTGAAAAATCGCTTGGATACGGAATTCCGCGCTGCCATGCCATTGAATCTGCTACAAAAGTTGCAATTCCCTGTGTGCCCATATAGTATTCATGTGTTGTTTGGTTATGAATATCATTAAGCATGTTGACAATTGTGCCTATCTTTGTGGCAAACCAGTCTGGCACTCTTCCGTAGATTCGTGTAGGCCATGGCATAACTTCAAATTTATCAATGGCAGGAAACATTAATGAACCTAAGAGAGTTTTTTCATAGTTTTCCTGATAATCTTCCATTGTTCTGTCTGGATTATCTTCCAAGGGGTCCATCAGGAACCATAGCTGCTTGCCGGTACCGCGCATTAGATTATAGAGGGATGAATATTCAAGATATCCCCATTCAAATGTGCGTTCAGCAAAATCGCCCTGATATCTGTTGCCTGCTCTTGCAGTGCCAGTCCATACCTGTCCTATAAGCTCTTGAAATGATGGATCTTTTAGAACCTGAAAATGAGGATATATTATGCCTGAGCTGTAGTAGCTTATTTGACTATGAGCTGCTATCATTCTTTTTACGCTTGGTTTTTGCTTAAGCGATTGGTCGAGAATAGATTTGACCATTCTGTATTGAAGATAACCTTTGAGCTGTTCAGATTTCCATCTTGCTTCAATTGATGATGCTGGATCCTGCCAGTCTTCCTTATAATAGTCTTTCCATTCTTTTTTAAATGCTCCGGAATATCCTGCCTGCTGGAAGTATTCCGGCTCTTCAGGTATGACTGCAGTTGAGCCGCTTTGAATTGCTTTCTTGAAATATGCAAGCGCCGCATCTATTCTATTCTTTGCCGGCACCATGTAATAACTTCCTGGTCCGCAGGTTAGTATTCTGCCATCTGCGGCAGTTTGACCTTCTTCAGGATATTTTTTGATATAATCATCTCCAACCCTAAAGCCATACATAGTCTGCGTATCATAACCTTTGGCTTTCCATGAATCATAACTTTCTTTGTTGGAATTATAAATGATGACCGAATCGGTTTTAATATCATTTTCCCGCTTATATGATGTAGGTGTTTGGAATGATGTATAGGGCTCTTTTGGTCGTTTTATCAATTGGAGAGGGCTGCTTTTGCTAACACCTAACATATTCTCTACTATATCGCTGATGCCGTTCATATCGCTGTCTCTATCTGTGTATGATAGTTTTACATGCTGCAGCCTGATAAAATCTGCGGATTTTATGGTTAGAATCAGGCTGTATTGCTCAATAGGTGCAGTTAGATCTATTGTTACTATCGATAGTTCTTTCGGAGATGAAATTACTTCTGAAGATGTTTGCGATCCGCTTGATAGGGAAACAACACCTTTTCCCTGAATTTTTACGCTTACAACACAATCTGCACC
>JAPXND010000019.1:4323-25396 GCA_033808695.1 Armatimonadota bacterium | reverse complement strand
CTAAAATCCTGCTTTCCATGTTGGAGTTTTTAAGCGTGTTGGAAAGAACAGCTGCAAGTGAATGAGTTGTTTTATCTAATCTCATTGTTCTTAACCTCACCGTTGGCTGCAACAAAAACCATACCGTCAGCTATGAATTCATCATCCAGCAAACGAGAATTTGCAGCGGTAATAAAAGTTTGACATCTTCCCTTTGTCATTTCAAAAACATTCATTCTTCTGCTCTCATCAAGATCGGTCATAATATCATCAAGCAGAACTATTGGCGGTTCTTCTGCAGATTCCTCCATTATATCTATTTCAGCAAGTCTAAGGCTTAATGCAATTGTTCTTTGCTGACCCTGCGAACCATATATTCTGGTATCTATTCCATTTAGTGTAAAAATCAGATCGTCTCTTTGAGGTCCGGCAAGTGTTATGCCTCTGTTAACCTCATCGAATCTTCTTTTGTGAAGATAGATTCTCATTCTTTCGGCTATTTCATCTGCGGTCATAGAAGGTTCGATATCAATTGGAGATGAATACATTATATCAAGCTTTTCCAGATTATCTGTTATATTTGCATGAATTAACTTGGCTTTTTCCGATATATTTTTTATAAATTTAAGCCTGCGTTCAATTATTTGAGATGCATATATCACAAGCTGGTCGGTCCATACTTCCAGCATACTGATACTCATTTTTTCCGAATTTATATCTTTTAGAAGCTTGTTTCTATGTTCCAATACTCTTTTATATCCAGCTGCAAGGTTGCAATACTGCGGCTGCATTTGGCTTATTTCTATATCCATAAACCTTCTGCGCTTTGAAGGGTCGGATCTTACTATTTCTACGTCATAGGGTTCTATTAACACTGCATTAACCTGACCCATCAGATCTGCAAGTTTTGATTGGCGGATGGTATTAACCTTTACTGATTTCTTCTGATTTCTTTGCAGGCTTATTTCAATATCAACGTTGTTTGAACTTTCTCTGACTACCGATGCGAATACACGAGCTTCGTTTTTATCCCAATTTATCAGCTCTTGGTCTTTTCCTGTACGCCATGATCTTGCTGTGGCAATCATATATACCGCCTCAAGGATTGTTGTTTTTCCCTGAGCATTCATTCCAATTATTATATTCAGACTATTACTTGGTTTAAGATATATATCATCATAATTTCTGAACTGAATAAGGTTCAAATCGGATATATGCATATGATTCTCCAGAAAATTCAAAATCTAATTTATCAACAGGTTATTTAAAGTACCATAGAATTTACTAAATTTGTTTATCTTATTGCTTAATGCCTGTGGATAATGTGGATAAACTGCATTATTTTAAAATTCACTCATAAAATTATAAGAAAATGTTGAATTTTATCTGTTTATAACTAATGTAAATCATGTTTATATACTGTATATTATCCAATGTTATCCACAAAAGGAAGTAAATTCCTTATTTATAAACATATAATTTTTAATTTTATCCACAATAATTGTTGATAAATAATTGAAAATACTAAAACAAATACCGTATTTTGCGGTATAATTAATACTAGCATTCTATTATATCAGTTTATGGAGGATGTATCATGAAAAAGTTGAAGATTCCAATTATAGCAGTGTTTGTTTTGCTTATATTATCATCCGTTTGTCTTTATTCACAAACAGATTCAAATTCTGATGAAAAAATTATTGCTGAGCCATTATTAGATCCGAATGACTCAGTTAAGCTGGAATATAAGTTTAATAAAGGCGAAAAAATAAGGTATAAGTCGGTAATAGATATGAATGTTGCTGTAATGCCTAATGGTGCAGTAGAAAGCGATATTCCTGCCATTAGTCTTAAAATTGTAACCTACAGCGGAACAACCGTTAACAATATTCTTGAAAATGGTGATGCAGAGGTTTCTACAAAGATAGAATCGATGAAAATGACGATGATGGATACAACCAGCTTTCTTCCCGTTGAAAAAATCCCGGAGATAAAGTCTGTGATGGCGAAAAACGGTACAATTAGGAAGTATGAGGGCTTAGAGAAAATTTATGGTATGACAGGCGGATTACCGTTGATGAACAGCATGTCATCATCTCCTGCGCCTCAGCATGTATTTCCGGAGACTCTTTTAAAAGTAGGCGATACATGGGCTAATGATATTGCATACGGTTCATTAATAGACCTGCATATTAATTCTAAGTTGATAGAAATCGGTGCAAAAGCCGGAAATTATGATGTTGCAGTATACAGCGACAATATTACGGGTAATTTGCATATAAAATCCGCTGATTTTAAGCCTGCCGGTCAAAATGAAAATGATGAAGCTATTAGTGAAGATGACGCAGCAAACGGCAAATTTGACATAAGGAGTTTAACAAAATTTTCCACCGAGCTTGGCAGAATAATATCAACAATCGGTAATTTAGACATGGATATAAATATTGCCTTACAAAAAGATAACTCAAAAAGCGAAATGAACAGTATAACATTGAAAATAAGCGGCAGCTTTGAGAATTTTATATTATCTACAAATGAAAAATAGAATATTCAAATTATTTACGGAGAGTCTATGAAAATAATAGGAGTTTTAACAAGCGGTGGTGATGCCCCCGGAATGAATGCATGTATTCGCGGGGTTGTGAGAACCGCACTTGCCAATGATATTTTGACCATCGGGATAAAAAGAGGATATACGGGACTTATTTCCGGAGATACTCAGCTTCTTACATCCCGATCGGTTGGCGGAATTGCCAGATGGGGAGGAACTATTCTCCAAACAGCCAGATGTCCCGAATTTAGAACGCCTGCCGGATTTAAAAAAGCGTTAGATATGGTGGATGAGCTTGCAATAGACGGATTAGTAGTTGCCGGTGGTGACGGCTCCCTGCGCGGTGCGTTGGAGCTGCATAAAGCGGGAATAAAATGCGTTGGAGTGCCTGTATCGATAGATAATGACATCAGTTTTACTGATATGTCTATTGGCGTTGATACAGCCATGAATACCATCATTAATGCAATTGATAAGATTAAGGATACAGCAAGTTCACATCAGCGTGCATTCTTCATTGAGGTTATGGGCAGAAGAAGCGGATATCTTGCAGCAGCTACCGGTATTGCCGGCGGCGCCGAGCTTGTGATTTCACCGGAAAATCCTGTGAATATAGATGAACTATTGTCTATAATGGCTAGAATACATGAAAGAGGAAAACCTCATTTTATAGTAGTGATTGCTGAGGGTGCAAGTCCTAACGCACATGAATTAGTTGAAGCGCTCCACTGCAGTGGACATCCGGGATTTGAGGCGCGTCTTACAGTATTGGGTCATGTGCAGAGGGGAGGAACTCCATCTGCATACGATAGAATTCTTGCATCCAGGCTTGGAGATGCAGCTGTAAAGGCGTTAATCGAAGGGCAAAGCGGTGTGATGATAGGAATGATGAATGGAAAAACTATATCTACACCTTTAGAGAAAGTGCTTGCAAAAGAAAGACCGGTTGATGAAGATATGTTATCGCTTATTGATACAATTTCACTATAATGTATTATATGTAATTCATGGTATAAGCAAATGATAGGAGAAAATTATGGTAAATGAAGAATTGACAAAGCTTGATGCCGGTATGCCAATTCTTATTGGCGGAAACAGAGTAACAAGGGTGTCACCGGAGCTTGCCGATGCGTTTCGTCCCGGCGATCATCTTCTTGTGATTAAAAAGACTGGTGAACTGCTGCATGTGCCGTCATCGATATTTGCATTGGCGGAAGAAGCCGTTAGCAAATCGTTAAGCGCTTTTGAGGAACAGCAGTCTGCATCAGATGATCAGTTTACCGAATTCTATAACAAATTTTCATCATTGCTTTCCAAAGAAACAGTATGGGAAAAGATACGCAAATCCAATGCTTCAGATATTGAACGGGCAAAATCTCGCGGACGGTCAACAACCCGCCTGGCAGCTGATGACAAAATGCGCAATGACATGATTGCCGGACTTCAAGAATGGCGTGATATGACATCGCGGCGGGACAGTGTCATAGATGTGGTTGAGCATAAGGGATGGCAGGTTGAACGGATTATGTGTCCTAGCGGCGTCGTAGCATTTGTCTTTGAAGGACGTCCGAATGTCATAGCTGATGCAACGGGTGTATTGCGCGGAGGAAACACAGCGGTCTTTAGGATAGGCGGGGATGCACTGAATACGGCTAAGGCAATTATGACACATGCATTGAAGCCATCGCTTGTTTCTGCAGGACTTCCAGAGGATTCCATAATTTTAATTGACAGCACAGAGCATGCGGCGGGATGGGCGCTCTTTGCCGATCCGCGGCTTTCGCTTGCTGTTGCCCGCGGTTCAGGGCGTGCGGTTGATATGCTTGGAGCTATTGCCCGAGAAGCCGGCAATACCGTAAGTCTGCATGGCACAGGCGGCGGCTGGATTATTACAGATGAATTTGCAGATCCGGAAGTCTTTGAAATGTCAGTATTCAACTCATGTGACAGGAAGGTTTGCAACACTGTCAATGTTATATGCATCATAGAAAATAAAGCTGAGATTCTAATTCCGCGGCTGCTTTCGGCGCTTAGACGCCGCGGGGAGACTCTTGGTCATGGTTACAGGCTTCATATAGCTGAAGGCAGTGAGGAATTCATTCCTTCAGAGTTGTTTGAAACTAAAGTGCAGGTTTATCGTGCCGATGGCTTGAAAGAGGAAGTAACAGCCGACACCATATCTATTGATAAGCTTGGTGTTGAATGGGAATGGGAACAGACTCCGGAAGTATCTGTTGTTGTTGCAAAGTCGCTTGATGAAGGCATAGATCTGTTTAATAAATACAGCCCGCTTCTTGTAGCATCCTTACTAAGCGAAGAACAAAAATCGCATAGGAAGTTTTTGAAAAAGGTAAATGCACCGTTTATAGGCAATGGATTTACCAGATGGGTAGATGGACAGTATGCACTAAGACGTCCGGAGCTGGGTCTTTCCAATTGGCAGAATGGACGTTTGCTGGCACGATCTGGTTTGCTTACAGGCGATGGTGTCTTCAGCATCAAGCTTCGAGCCTGGCAGGAAGACCCAGACATACATAGATAATAAGATACGAATTGGCAGCTGTATTGTCATAATGGATGTCAGTGTCATGGCAGACGTGTCAATTGTCTAATTGACTCATAGGCGATTTTCCTGCGTCCTACAATCCACTTGCCGTCTTTGTTCTTTTTGATTTTCACAATGCCAAAATGGGATTCTGGGTTATCAGGGCCGAAATAGGGTTCATCTAAAAGCTCGTATACGAAATATGCGTCTACACCGGGATAGTTTTTTATCTGCTTGGCGGTTTTAATAATGTAATTGTTCTGTTCCTGCTCGCTGTTGATGCTTCCTCCCCGATTGTTGATTTCGGTTATCCAGATTGGTTTTCCATAACGTTTAAGTATCTCAAGAACATTGGTTGTTCCGTCAGCGTTAGTAATGTCACCCATTTCAGAATACCAGTGCCAGCCGATTATATCGAATTCAATTTTGTCTTCGATGATAAGGCGCTCAAAGAATGCATAGTGGAGCCAGCCGCTGCTGTTTATTACTGTTTTTGCATTTGGATCTGCTTCCTTTACACCTTCTGCTAATCCAGAAAGCTCTGCCCGCACCTTGGCATATCGCTCTTCATTGAAATGTTCTGGTTTATCCATATTGGCATCACCAAATTCCCATACTTTTCCATTGCGATCTTTTTCACCTTTAAGGATCATTGCATAGATGTCAAGCTCGTTGCTAAGCTCCCAATGAGTAATTTTTCCCTTATAGCGTGAAACCACCCGCTTTGCAAATTCTTTGCTGGATTTTTTGATCTCTTCTAATGATTCATCCGAACGGCTTCCATTTATAGGAAATAGAATAGGAAGAAGATGAATGCCTCTGCGATCAGCTTCATCAACCAGAAAATCAAATCCTTCAATGTTCTGTTGCATAATTAGTTCTGGCCAATCTGAGCGGTACCAGGTGAGACCAGATCTTTTAATTAGATCAAGCTGAACTTTAACAGGTATATCGCGATAGCCTTCCTGAACATGCGGATGCCCGGTTGTTCCCCAAATGAAATCTGCATTTGAAGGAATAGCAGCTGTAAATAGAAATAACATGGCAGTTATATATTTATGCATATTCAATCCTCCTGCTTACATAATAAAAGAGCTCCCTGGCAAAGTGCAGGGAGCTTTATAATATATATTCAGTTTATTCTACAACAAAGCCAAGAGTTATAATCTTCTTTGATGGAGAATCTATAGTTACGGTTTCATCCTTGAATGCTGCATCGCCAATTACTTCTTCATTCAAATTAAGAAGCTTTGCATCAAATGCACCTTTGAGCTTTATTGCTGCGTTGGATATATCTGATTCTGTGGTGTTGTAGAAGCGGACGACGACCATGTTGGAATCTTCTGCCTTTTTAACAGCCGATACTATGAGCTGAGAATGACTTGTTTCCAGGAAGCTGTAAACAAGAGGAAGCTTGCCATCATGTGCGCCGGTTTGAGCTATCATCATAGGAACATTGTGCTGGTTTGCTTGTTTCCAAACCTCAGCGGTTTGCCAATCACCTGCATGAGGATAGATGGCATAGTCAAAGCTATATTCACCGATGCACTGTGCTTCTGGAGTAAGGAGTAATCCGCCGGTTTCGCCTCCCCCACTTATTCTATCTACACATCGGAGCAATGTAACAGCAATGGTTCTGCCTTCATCCTGATACACTTCATATTCTGTGAGCCCCTTATTGATGATACAAAGACCGCGTTCATCATCACATACGTCTACCCATCTCTGCTGTGGATAGAACGGAGACCCATTAACATACTCTTTCGGTAAACCTATGCTGCGCTCAAGAACATCAAACTGTCCGTCTGCAAATGATGTATTTGCTTCTATTCCTGATGGGAACAATACACGGAGTCTATGATCTTTTGCTTTGTTTGTAACAATAGTGTGGACATCAACTCTTGGGACGCCGCGTGTAACCGTTAGGTATGTTGTTATTGGGCAGCTAACCATCTTTGTTGACCTTGTTGAATTTATTCGGTCTCCACACTCCGGTATCTCAATTTCCATATCTATTTTGAATGTTGCAGATATGGGATCTCTATTAATAATAGATATCTGAGGATTAATGTCTATACTGGCAACGGTAATGTTGTCCACCGGTCTATTATGTAAATATTCATCGCCTATGTCACCGACACTTTCAAATATGTTAAGGTTGTCATATATGTCTATGATGGTGTCTTCGTCGGTCATATCCAGTCGTTCAATGGATATATTGCCATCTCTGACAGATAGTCTGACAAATTCGTTTGCCAGAGTGTTATCCCAGTACAAGTCGCCTGCCACTGTGCCGTCATAGCCTGCCTTTGACTGACATTTTTCAATTGAATATGTCTTATATCCGCAGGAAGGAATATTTTCAGCAAGCATCTCTATTTCAAACCTGCGAATCCAGAGTCCAAGCGGCAGTTTATCAGGTGCATAAATTGTAATAGGTGTATTTTTTGCACTCTTTAATGCAAATGGCACTTCATTACCCTTGTCATCCCTGATGCGAATCATGTTGAATGCTCTTGCAGGATCTATCTTTGGGGCGCCTCTATCCGGGTCGCCTATAGGGAAATCGAGCGTAGCGCAAACCTTATCTGTTCGCTCCCAGTTTAATGGATTGTATACAACAAAAGAATCGGACTCCGTTTTGATATTGTCTGTAATAGTTTTAAGCGCTCGTTTAGCAAGCTCAGTGGAGATTTGCTCTACTTGTTCAAATCTGGGCATCATTTCTTTATGTACCTGATCTAAGCTGCAGCCACAGATTGAATCATGAGGGTGATTATGCATTAAGAGCTTCCATGTATATTTCATGTAATCCTGTGGATATTTAGCGCCAAGTGTGTATGCAAATATTGATGCCGGTTCGCTATATTTTTCAAGAGACGTCTGGCATCGTTCGTTTGCTTGTTTAAGATACATGCGGGTGGATAATGTGCCTGCAAGTATACTGCTGCTACGGTCTTCTCTTAGCTCACCCTTGATGGTGTCTAATTCTATTTTTGAGCTCTTGATTGATTCCTTCAGAGCTTCTATATAATTCGGCATGGTAGAGTGAACAAGTTTGTCATCGCCAAGCTTCTTATTTGCTCTGGATATGATATCTGAAAGCCCTGGTTGAGCCTCAAGGTGGTCAACACCGTTCATGAGCAGTAATTGATCGGAATGTGAAACATTTTTCATCATATCTCTAATATTCAGAGTGTATTCAACAGCTGCATCTGTATCTTCGGGAAATCGCTGAGCGTTGTTATACCAAAACGCCATGAGTGACGCTATTACCTTAGATGAATCTGGTGATTCCCATATGAACTCCATCTTCCTGTCTCCGGCAAGCTGAAGTCCACGTCCAAAGATAGCATTGTCTATGCCAAATCCTTGGAATATCTGCGGCATTTGTGAGATGTTGCCAAATTGATCTGGCAGGTAGCCTACTTTCATTATGGAGCCGAACTCTTTTGCAATACGATGACCTATCAGCAAGCTTCTTATAGTAGATTCACCGCTTACCAGAAATTCATCGTTTAGCTGGTACCAAGGACCAACTAGTATTCGCCCGTCTTTTATATGTTTTTCAATTATTGCACGCTTATCCGGTCTTATCTCCAGATAGTCTTCTAGGACTATAGTTTGTCCATCAAAGTTGAAATATTTGAAATCAGGCTCATTTTCAAGGATCTCCAGCAAATTATCTACCAAATCTACAAGACGTATCCGAAAACCTTGAAATGTTCTATACCATTCTCTATCCCAGTGTGTATGCGAAATAACATGCATAGTATATCCGGACATTAGAAACCTCCTCAATGGATGATGTTATATCCATCATTCTACCATTATGAGCAATTACCCGCAAGTATGGTGAACAACAAACTTTAAAATGTTGCATAATATGCAATAAATCGTCTATTATTATGGAAAGAATAATTACTATATTTGTCATATATGGCAATAGCAAAAATGTCTTAGTCATATCAAAGGTATGGCAATGTGGGAAAAAAACTTGCAAAAAGAGAATAACGAAATTCTGAATTTATCTATAGAAAAGATACGCCTTAACCCAAATCAGCCGAGAAAGAGCTTTGACGATGACAAGCTGAATGAGCTGTCTAAGTCAATTGTCCAAAATGGTGTCATAGAGCCGATTATAGTGAGACCTGCTGATGATAATGCCTATGAGCTTGTTGCCGGCGAACGGCGGTTCAGGGCAGCGGTTAAAGCGGGATTAAAGAGTATTCCGGCGATTTGCAAACAGCTTGACAACAAGAGCGCTTTGGAGATTGCATTGATAGAGAATATTCAGCGCGAGGATATCAGCGCCATAGAATGTGCACATGCCTATAGACATCTGATGACCGAATACAATCTTACGCAGGAGATGGTTGCTGAAAGGATAGGCAAACAGCGATCTACCATTGCCAACACCCTAAGACTGCTCAATTTGCCGCATGATATACAAGCCAGTTTGGAAGAAGGAATAATAACAGAAGGACATGCACGGGCGCTTCTGGGGGTAAATGATATAAGAAAACAGATTGAAATATGGGAGAAAGTGAAAAACCAGAATCTAAGTGTGCGTGAAACAGAGAATCTTGTGCGTAAGAGTCTGATAAAAAGAGAAGATAAGAAGTCAAATGTTTCACGTGAAACAATGTCATATAGTTTCGACGCAAATATAGCTGATGTTGAAGATAAATTGAAGAGGTTTTTTGGTGCCAAGGTTACTATTCAAAAAAATGCGTCCGGCAGCGGTCGCCTTACAATCGATTTTTATGATGATGAGGATCTTATGCGCATCATTGATTTGATCTCTTAAATGTAACTATTTCTATATAAGGTGAATGGAATGACGGATAACAGTGTGTATAACATAACAATTACTGAGGCTGCAAAGATATTAGACAAAAGTGACAGACAGGTTAGGCGCTATGTCAAAGAGCGCAAATTGAAGGCTAAGTCAATGCGGGTTGGAGGATATGTCAGGTTGATGTTCAATAAAGATGAGGTGATTGCATTCAGAGACGGTTCCAGCAATCCAGCGGAGGCGAATGTCCAGCAGACAATTGAAGGTCAGGATGTTGACACCATGACAGCAGCGGATAATGTGGAGGATGTCAAAGAAGAGGCAAAGCCGAATGTCTATGATGGACAAGCAGTTAAGTATGCTATGGACATTTTGAAAGAACAGATAGACAATCTGCGCAAAGAGAACCAAGAGCTTCAAACAAGGCTTGAGCGGCAATCTGGGGCTACAGGTTTTTGGCAGGGCAAGGCCGAAGCGCTTCAGGTAGAGTTGAAAGCTCTTATGCCAATACCCAAAACTGAAGCGGAGGAATCAGAGGCTGTAAATGCAGAGGCGCCAAAACCGAAAAAGTCCTGGTGGCGTTGGTTTTGGGGATTAGATTAGCCATATTAAGAATATTCTTGTTGTGAATAGGTAGAATAGTGAAACACCCCGCAGTTGAAATGCGTAATATAACCAAAAAATTTGACGGAAAATATGCCAATGACGGCATAGATTTTTCTGCATCATGGGGCAGGATTCACGCTCTGATTGGTGAAAACGGCGCTGGAAAATCTACCCTAATGAAAATACTTTATGGGGTTTATGCACCGGACAACGGCAGCATTGCTGTTGACGGCAAATCGGTATCAATTCATTCACCTCATGATGCCATACAGCTTGGCATAGGCATGGTGCATCAACAGTTCATGCTTATTCAGCAATTTTCGGCAATTGAGAATATCATTTTGGGAAATGAACCCCAAAAGCATGGAATTATTGATATTGCAAAAGGAATTGATACTGTAAAGAAAATCTGCGAACAGTTAGATATTGATATTGATTTGAATTCCCATATTTCCGAAATGCCGGTCTCTTCAATGCAAAAAGTTGAAATCATTAAGATGATTTATCGCGGCGGAAAAATCCTTATTCTTGATGAGCCAACAAGCATATTGCCTCCAGCGGAGACTGCAGCTCTTTATAAACTGTTAAAGCAAATGGCATCTAATGGTTTGTGCATAATACTTATTACTCATAAGCTTGAGGATGTCATAGACAATACAGATGATGTAACTGTGCTGAGACAAGCAAAGCTGGCTGCCTCGATGCAAACATCGCAAACCAATTCAGCAGAACTGGCAAGCCTAATGGTTGGTTCCGAAAAATTATCGGCGCCGAGCTCGGAATATCAAAGAGAGACAACAAATTCTTTAAAAGAAATACTGCAGATAAGAGATCTTTCATCAAAAGCTTCCACCGGTTATAAACAAATCGATGCTGTTGATATGACAATATATTCAGGTGAAATTGTTGGAATTGCAGGTGTAG
The DNA here is from genome assembly GCA_033808695.1 of Armatimonadota bacterium. Classification (GTDB taxonomy): domain Bacteria; phylum Armatimonadota; class UBA5829; order DTJY01; family DTJY01; genus JAPXND01. Next base: position 13,993 of record JAPXND010000019.1, on the reverse strand, counting down.
ACGGCAATGGACAGCAGCAGCTACTAGAATCAATCATGGGGCTAAGACAGTCTGACGGACATATCATATTTGACGGACAAGATATGGCTGACATGTCGGTTGACGGCAGAATGGATGTTGGAATGTCTTATGTACCGGAGAACCTTAATGATGCCGTAATAAAAGATTTTAATGTAAAGGAGAATGCAATCCTTGGTCTGCACAGAGATAAGGGTCTGTATCGCCATGGATTAATACTGGACAAAGAAGTTGAATTGAATGCCGAGAGGATTGTCAGAGATTATGATATATCTGTCTCATCGTTGGATATGGATGTCCGTTATATGTCCGGCGGCAATATTCAAAAACTGATGATTGGACGAGCAATGACATCAAATCCAAAACTGCTAATGATGTCTCAGCCAACAAGAGGACTTGACATAAACACATCACTTCATGTCTACGACAAGCTGACAGATCTGGTGTCAAAAGGGTCGGCGGTCTTAATGGTTTCATATGACCTTGATGAGATACTCAAAATATGCACAAGAATATTGGTTCTATATAAAGGAAAGATAGTTAAGGAGTTTGATAGAGAGAATGCAAACAAAGATATAATCGGTGCATATATGGTAGGCGCTCTAAGATGAAGAAATATATTCCTGTAATCAATCAATCAATACTAATTGTGGGAATAGCATTTTTAATTGCCGGATTAATAATAGCAGTATCCGGCGGAAATCCTTTTGTATCGTTTTCAAGTATGTTTACAGGCGCATTCGGCGATTTGTATTCAATAGGGCAGACGCTGATTAAATTCACTCCTCTTGCAATTACAGGCGCTGCAATAGCAATTGGTATGCGCGGAGGGTTATTCAACATAGGCGCAGAGGGTCAGCTTCTTGTTGGGGCTCTGGCTGCTGCATGGATTGGTTACAGCCTTCAGCTTCCTGCAGTATTGCATGTACCGCTCTGCTTGTTAGCCGGCATTTGCGGGGGAGCATTGTGGGGCTTAATTCCCGGCCTCATTCGGGCTTATAGAGGTGTTAATGAAGTAATCACCACTATAATGATGAACTATATAGCTGTTTACCTTATACATTTCCTGGTAGCCTCACCTATGAAGGATCCAAATTCGATGGCGCCGCAAACTCCGGAGATAAATCAGACCGCTCAGCTTGGTTATATCATAAAATCTGCGGATATACATACAGGAATAGCTGCAGCCTTATTAATAGCGCTGATATTTGGGATTTTCCTTTGGCATACAAAAGTCGGTTATGAAATAAGGGCTGTGGGTCTTTCACATAGAGCCGCAAAAACTGCGGGGATCAATGTCAACAAGGTAATAGCGCTGGTAATGTTGATTAGTGGAGCGGTGAGCGGGTTGGCAGGCTCGATAGAGGTGTTAGGCATACATCACAAATTCTATGACCAGTTTTCGCCCGGATATGGGTTTGACAGCATTGCAGTTGCTCTATTGGGAAACAATTCCGGCGTAGGGGTTTTATTATCTGCGCTGCTGTTTGGTGCATTGAATAGTGGAGCGCTTAACATGCAGATTGAGACCGGCTCTCCTAAGGAGATAGTGATTATAATCCAAGCAGTTATAATAATATTTGCAGGAATCAGACTGGTTAAAAGAAAAAAAGCTGTTGTTGGAAAAGAATGAAATGTATGAAATATTTGATGTAGAATTATTAAGAAGTGCTTTAAGAATGGCTATTCCTCTTATTTTAGCTGCCTTTGGGGGACTTCTTTGTGAAAGATCTGGAGTAGTGAACATAGCGCTTGAAGGAATGATACTTGCGGGAGCATTCTTTGGCGTGCTTGGATCATACTATACCGGAAATGCCTGGCTTGGAATGCTTGCCGGTATGTTGTCAGGCGGAATAATGGGTGCCATGCACGCAATTCTTACTCAAAGAATGAAGATGAATCATATAGTCAGCGGGGTTGCGCTTAATATCCTTGCGCTTGGTTCAACCACCTATTTACTGCGGCTTATCTACAAAAATGCAGGCGGATCTCCATATGTAAGTGGACTTCCTGTTTGGCGTTTAGGATTGTTTGAAAAGATTCCATTTTTTGGTCCGTTATTTGGCAGCAACAATGTCCTTTTCTATCTTACAATACTTATAGGGATTGGTTTAAGTTTTTTGCTGTTTAAAACCCCAACAGGACTCAGGATTAGGGCGATTGGTGAAAATCCCAATGCTGCATCCTCAGCTGGGATTGCTGTAAAAAGGCTGCGGTATATAACAATCATCATTAGCGGAATACTTGGCGGGTTGTCTGGAGTCTATCTTTCGCTGGGAAATCTAAACATGTTCACAGAGGGGATGTCCGGCGGGCGCGGATACATCGCATTGGCAGTGGTGATATTTGGCAAATGGTCACCGTCTGGAGTTGTTGGCGCAGCGATATTCTTTGGGTTTTTCGATGCTCTTCAAATGCGGCTGCAAGGTCAGGATGTGTTTGGTATCAGCATTCCGTCGGAATTTATGTTAATGATTCCTTATTTTTTGACCATTATAGTTCTTGCTGGTTTCCTAACAAAATCTGTTCCGCCTGCATCTCTTGGCGTCAATGACGACGATTAGCAGCAATGTCATGCATATTGACAACATGACATGAGCATGGCGGTCATATGCACAAGGCACGGCATATATGACAATGTTTACTGCTTGTAAACGTCAATGTCATAATTGTCAGTTTGATGAGGAATTACAATATTAATAACAAGCAGGTAAATTTAAAATAAAGAATTAAATATCATATATAAAAACAGGGGGTGTAGAATGGCAGATAAACTGGATTCTATACATAATATTGATAAATCTATATATTTGGCAGAAGGAAATGCGCGAATGCCAAAAATTGTGATGGCGCATTGCTCCGGCTCATCGGCCGAGATGTATCTGCATGGAGCGCATATCACTTCATGGAAGGATAGCAGCGGTGTGGAGAAACTCTTTATGAGCAACCTGTCCGATTTTAATCCCAGCTGTGCAATAAGAGGCGGAATACCGATTATATTTCCACAATTTGGTGATGGGGCGCTGCCGAAGCACGGATTTGCACGCAACATGGACTGGGAGCTTATTAAAACAAGCTTAAATGATGATGGAGTGCTTACTGCCATAATGCAGCTTGTATGCTCAGATGAAACGCTTAGAATTTGGAATCATTCCTTTGCAATAAAGTTTGTAGTAACTCTTAACAAAGACAGCTTGGCATTGAAACTTATAATTAAAAATACAGGCTCATTGTTCTTTCAATGTCAAACGGCATTTCATACATATTTTTCGATAAAGGATATTTGCAGTATTTCTGCGGCAGGGTTACAGGGCAGCAGATATATTGATACACTGAGAAATATGGCTGAGCTTACTGATGAGGACTCGGCAATTAAGTTTACAGAGGAAACAGACCGTATTTATCTGTCAACGCCTGATGAATTGCATATCTTAGACGGTGATAAAGTTGTAACAAATATCAGAAAGCGCAGCATGCCCGATGTTGTTGTATGGAATCCTTGGATAGATAAATCCATACGGTTAAAAGATTTTGGCGATAATGAGTATAAGCAGATGGTATGTGTAGAAACCGGTTGTATTAAGTCACAGGTTCAATTGCATTCAAATGAAGTTTGGGAAGGAGAAACCATTCTATCTTCTAAGGTTATGTAATATTGGGATTGGGTAAAAAAAATGAAAATTCATATAGGTGTAGTAACAGTTATATTGATTTCAGGAGTGAATATTTCTATGGCATACAATCAAAAGATGTGGGATCTTGAGGAGCTTTCAAAACCGCCAAGGACCTATCCTGCTCGGGGTTTTGAACCGGTTGGCTCTAAAGATTTATTTTACAAGGGCATAATTAATACTCCGGAGCTTAAAAAAGCCGATTCAACAAATAAAAATATCAAAGCTGTATTTTTTGACAGTGTTCCTTATAAAGGGAAACCTACCCGAGTTTTTGCATATTATGGCGTTCCCAAAACAGCTCCTGGAGAGAAAATTCCTGCAATGGTTCTAATTCATGGCGGCGGAGGCACCGCATTTGAGAGCTGGGTGCGCTTGTGGAATGCCAGAGGATATGCTGCTATTGCAATGGATACCTGCGGGTCTGTGCCAAAAGGTGAATATGGCAGCTGGGAACATCATGAATACAGCGGTCCGGCTGGATGGGGTGGAATAGAGCAAACAGATTGGGATATTAAAGATCAATGGACCTACCATGCTGTTGCCAGCGTGATATTGTCACATTCACTGATTAGAGCATTTCCACAGGTTGACAAGGATAAGATTGGTGTAACCGGAATTTCGTGGGGCGGGTATTTGACAAGCATAGTTACCGGGGTTGATAATCGGTTTAAGTTTGCCGTGCCGGTATATGGATGCGGATATTATAGCGATAGTGGAGGATGGGATCCGTTTTTTGCTTTGGTGGATAAGTCTAAGGCGGATTGGTGGATGAAAACCTGGGATCCATCAGTATATTTGAAGTATGCAAAAATGCCTATTCTTTGGGTTAATGGTACAAATGATTTTGCATATCATATGAATGCATGGCAGAAATCATATAGAACAGCAAAAGGAAAGAATGCACTGTGTCTTAAAATAAACATGCCTCATGCTCATGGCGGCGCAGGCGAAAATCCTGAAGAGATACATGGCTATGCGAACTCGTTCTGCAAAGATGATAAGCCGCTTGCTGAAATAAAGAAACAGGAACGTATAAAGGATACCATTTGGGTGCATTACAAATCAGCGGCGCCCATTAAAAAAGCGGAACTGGTGTTTACCAAAGATACAGGGAACTGGTTTGAGCGCAAATGGGAGGCTTCCCCTGCAAAAATTGATGGCGACAGAGTGACTGCCGAACTGCCGGAAAATGTATCTGTATACTATATGAACCTGATTGATGAACGCGGCTATACGGTAAGCTCTGAGCATGTAGAGATTAAGAGCAAGAAGTAAAACAATGGCGAATATACTTGATAAATACCGTCGGACGCATAAACGCATTCAAGCAATACTTAAACCATACACAAAAGAGTTGTGTCCTGTTTGCCAGGATTTATGCTGCAAAAAGCCGGTCAAGGTAAAAGAATTTGATGTGATTATTGCCAATGCCTGCGGTTACTCATTTCAATCTACTGAAAAGGCAGTTGCAGAACTGATAGAAGACGGAATTTCCAGGCTGAAAGGAAATGAAGCAAAAAGCTTCGAGCTTTGTGATTATCTTGGTGAAAATGGATGCACTTTTCCTGATGATCTTAGACCGTATGAATGCGCCAGATTCATATGCAAAAGCTTAAAGGCGAAAATTACACCTTCCGATATGCGCAAGCTTAGAGACCAGCTGCATAAGCTTAACTCCATTCATAGTGAATTGAAAGATTCCGTTATACCCAAAATAAGGTAATACACAGGCAATTCTTACATTATTAGTTAAACATTATGTAAGAATAAAATTATTTTTAAAAAAACTGTAACAAATCCGCAGTTTTATACGTTTATATAATTGGAACAGTTAAATTGCGCATTTGTTAAGAATATTGCATAGCTGAAGAATATGTATCCATTCTTAACCCCTCCTTCCGTCAGGCCCCGGTCTTGCACATACCGGGGCTTTTTTATTTAGAACAAATTTCCATAAAACACATTCGATAAAAAAAAGATGCAAATAGGGTATAATAGTAATGGAACTTTTTTGCCTGTAGGATTACATATTATATAAAGCGCCTTATACTTGAGGCATAATATTTTGGAGGATTTGAATGCGAAGATACTGTTTGATATTGATCATGCTGTTGTTGACATGCAGTGTCATGGCACAGGAGTCAACATCAGGGAAAAGTGTCAAAGACATTGTAGACGTCCGGCTTGACAAAAAAGTCACTCTTGCCATGGATGCAGCCAAACTGGAAGATGTTTTGAAATCAATGAGTGAATCTACAGATATTAATTTTACTGCCGGCAATAACGATCGTGACTGGCGTGTAAGAGAACGCAGAGTTACTGTATATGCAGATGATATACCCGTAGGTATAATCAAAGACGAGCTTTCTAATCTATTGGGATATAAAGTCTCCATTTTTGGTAAAAAGGATAACTGGTCATACCAATATTGGCAGGACTTAAAAGCCAAACAGCTTGAGGCAGAGCTTTTAAATGCTGCTAAGGTAAATTCTGCCAACCGATCAATGGCGCTCAGAGAGTCGGCTATTTCATCAGCCGATGCTGCTTTGAATATGTCACCCGAGGAAGCAATGAAGCTGAGAGAGAAGGATCCATGGATGGCTTATCTGGGCGGAACTAAATCAGGACGCGGATTTGCTAAGCTGATGTCTGCCATTAACCAATTTGCCCCGGTAGAGCGCGACCTTATGCTGAGGGGCAGACAGGTGGATATTTCGTTTGATAATGTTTCTCCTGAATTGCGGGCTGCAATAAACGACAGCATATCCGGTGGAATAGGCGGATTCATCAAAAAATCTGCTATGGGACAGCTTGATGCAGTAAGTCCAACAGGTATTACATTTATGTCAATGGACCAGTTGGTTGGCGACAGTGCAGCCGGTATATCCGGGTTTGGCGGAATGGCGATAATTACAGGACAAATTCCGGGTGTGCCGGATATGAGTTCTTTTGGTATGCCAACAAATGGTATTCCGCTTGGAATGTTTCCGATAACGCAAGGTAATTCTATGGTAGGAAGTGCATTTGCCGATTTGTATTTCGCTTTGGATGAAGGCAAAAGCATGGAAGAAGCAATTAACGACTTGCAGACAAAAGCATCAGATCCAAATTTTCAAGCTGAAATGATGGCTAGAAATTCTGTTACAGAGAAGAATCCTCCAATAGATCCGGCGCTTACAAGAGTGATAGAGATAACAGATATGCGACCGGAAATTGCAGAATCACAAACAGACCTGCATAAAGCGGCTGCTATGCAGTCGAAGATTATCAAAGAGTTAAGCCGTGCATTTGATGCACCTGTAATGCTAGAGTCATTCAATAGCGCTGCGTCGTTGGCTCCTTTTATTAAACCCGGAAAGCAGCCGCTTTATGAGGTTCTTATAGGCATAGAAAAAGCGGGATATATATGGCAGTTCAGCAATGGTGTTTTTTGTATCCGTCCCGACGAATGGGCGTTGATGCGTTCTTATGAAATTCCAGAAGAATTTGTTAACATGTATAAAGCTATTCTTGAGAAACAGGGCGAGTTTACCCTGGATGATATCGCTAATATAGCATATAACCTCACAGATGATCAGATACAGAACAACCTTATTTCTGAACCCGATCTCACATATGCATTAATGGGACTTATGAATCCGTTGGGCAGCGGAAAGAATATACTAAGAGTCTACGGCTCATTGAACAATCAGCAAAAAGCGGCGATCAAAAGCGAAAAGGGTCTATCATTTGCGAAACTGTCTAATGTGCAGTGGGATAGATTAAGTACCGTAATAGCTGAAAAAATAGCCGGTGCATATATAGTAGACGGCAGCATTCGATTAGTGGAAAATGCTATTGATACTACAAAAGAATCGAGTGAATATAAAATGGGTGTAATGCAAATGCCTGTCTTTGAGACAACCATTATGGTGGAGAATGAGGAAAATCCACGGGTGCTAAGAGATGTTATTGTGCTTTATGGCAAGGATCAGATTGCTATGATGAAAGAGATGCAAAAAGGAGCAGATAAGGCAAATCAAGGGAATCAGCCAAGCCCGCCCAATCCTGTTCAAGCGCCATAGTATAGGCTTCCGATGCATATGCATCGGAAGCCTTGCTCTACCGGTTGTTTATAATGAAAAGCATAATTTTTCTATTCATTTGTTATTTGAAATGAAGGTTATTTTGTAAAATTTGATTAATATAACTTAATAACATAAAGGAGTAAGCGTAATGGACAATCAACCAATTAAGAATGATTCCGATCAGCAAAAAGCGGAAGTGCCAGATTATCCTGAACCGCCTGTATACAATAACAAGCAGTCAGATACTTCAATATATATTATATTGGGATTTGTTTTTGCAGGTTTAGGGTTTCTTTGCTGTCCTATAATATTTTCAGTAGCCGGAATAGTGTTTGGCATAATTGCCTATTCTAAGGGTGATAAGCTGGGGGTATGGGTTATTGTTGCATCATCAATATCTTTGATAGTTGGAGTTGCTCTAGGTTTTTATTATACAAACAAGATGTTTCAAAGCGGTGGATTTCCAACATTACCGCCGTCATCCGGTCCAACCCCGCCGCCTCCAAGTCGATAATAATGATTGAGCCGGTTAGTTTATAGATTATCTAAAAAGAATTCTATGCTTTGAATTCTTATGGAAACCTTTTGTGTAATAATTATGCAGGAATTAAAATGAATCAGCCAAGCTTCAAACAAACAAATAAACAGGATGCGCTTATTATATGGGGTTATATTTTATCGGCAGTAGGCATATTGTTCTGCTGCTGCACACCATTATTTGCTTTACCGGCGCTGGCAATGGGGATATTGGCTTATGCCCGCGGTGATAATCGCGGCAAAGGAGTTATCATTGCAGCGGTTATTGCTATAGTTATAAGCGGAATATTATTAGGCAGCGGTACATCTCAAAGACAGATACACAGATGGGTACCGCCTCAATACCAGGGACCATTCATAAATATATAGGTATCAAACCCGACAGTGTTCATATAATCTGCTGCACTGCCGGGTTTTTTTATGCTATATAGTCTTAAACTGAGGTAGCCAATCTTTATTAGCTGCAAACATCTCATCTACCATAGACTTAATTTCAGCTAAACTCAACACTGCTGATGTAAGTGGATCAAATGCAATGGCATGATAAACCATTGTTGGATCACCAGCCAAACATCCTTCAACAGCCAATTCCTCGCATCTGGCAGTAATGTTGTTCATCAATGCAAGCTGAGCAGGCAAAGGCCCTACGTGAATAGCATCAAGCCCGCGCTTTGATGCAAGAATAGGGACTTCAACGCAGCACCCTTCAGGGAGATTATCAATCAGTCCAAAATTACGCACATTGCCGTTGAATTCAAACATCTCTCCATCACCAAAAATTGCATTGAAGATGCTAGCGGCATATTCATGTCCTCTATCCAACACAACAGGAGCCTCAAGCTCTGTTTTTATATTATCCCGCCAGTGCTTGTCTACTTCCAAATAGCTGTTTAGGATATAGGCATATTCTCCTGGATTCCATCCTGTGCCATGGGTGCAGTATTTTTCAATCAAATCAGGACGTTTTCGGAACCAGGCATTATACTCAGAATTGTGTCCGCTGGATTCGGTAACATAATAGCCCAAGTGAATGAACATTTCATTTCTTACTATTTCTTCATTGTATATTTCCGGCTTGTTGACTGCTTCACGGATAAGCGGATATGCGTCTTTTCCGTTCCACTTAAAATCCAGATACCATGCCTGATGGTTAACGCCTGCGCAAAGGTATGTAATTTCATCCATTGGAGCGCCTATCCAGTTAGCAAGCATTCCGGCGGTACCCTGCACGCTGTGGCATAGACCGGTAAGCTTTATGCTTGTTTCGCTTTGCATTGCACGGCATAGCATTGCCATAGGGTTGGTATAATTCAACAAGGTTGCGTCAGGGCAGTATTTCTCCATATCTTTGCAGATATCCAGCATTACCGGAAT
>JAPXND010000019.1:0-4313 GCA_033808695.1 Armatimonadota bacterium | reverse complement strand
GAATTGTTCTCAGCGCTCGGAATATGCCGGATGGACCTCTTGTATCACCTACGTTTATATCCACGCCGTATTTCTTTGGAATTTCGATATCAGTTCGGAAAACCTGCACGCCACCCTGCAATATTGTGCAGAGAACACCGTCTGCACCCTCTAATGCTTCTTTACGGTCTGTTGTTGCAATGACTTTGGCAGGATACTTCCCTGTCTCTACAATCCTGTCAACCGCTGATTTGATGAAACTTAGGCGCTCAGGATCGATGTCCATAAGCGCAATAGTGCTGTTTGCCAGCGCAGGAAAGGTTAAGATATCTCGCACCAATCCGCGAGTGAATCCAAAACTTCCTGCGCCAATAAATGCTATTTTTGGCATAATGCATCTCCTTATAGGGTTGATAATGATTTCAATCATTGCAATTATATCAGTTGCAGCATTATAAAACAAATGAAAAAGAAGCTGGGGAACACATTAATATTTGTTTGAATTTATCTGTTTTATATGTTAATCTATACAAATTATGAAATACGAGATTTTAAACATGACAAGGTTTTATCTAATTGCGTTTTTAATGCTGTTTGCACTTTCTATAAATGAATCATCTGCATCGAAGGCTGAATTCCGCGGAATATGGGTGCACAATTGGCGTACAGGACTTCTTAATAAGGCTGAAGTAGATGCCACAATCAAATGGGCTGTGGATACAAACATGAATGCTGTAATAGTGCAGGTGCGAAAAGTCGGCGATGCGTATTATGATTCTGCATATGAGCCGCGTGCTGCCAATATCAAAAGCGATATATCATTTGATCCGCTTGCTTATTCCATAGCTCAGGCAAAAGCAAAAGGTCTTGAAATACATGCATGGATCAATGTTTTTAGGATTGCCACATCCGATATACACCTAATTCCCGGGCATATAGCTGTGCAGCATCCCGAATGGCTGTCTAAAGATTCCGATGGCAATACATCATCTTCCGACGGCATGTTTCTTGATCCCGGAATTCCGGAGGTCCGAAGCTATATTGTTTCTCTGATAGCCGATATCCTGACGAAATATGATGTAGACGGTATAAATTTGGACTATATACGATATCCGGGGAAAAAGTGGGGATACAACAATATTGCTGTTAAGCTATTCAATGCTGAGTATGGCAGAGAAGGCATACCGTCGCCTGATGATGCCCAATGGTGTAATTGGCGCAGGAAGCAGGTAACAGAGACTGTGCGTGCCATACGCGCCGAGATGAAGCGCTTGAAGCCCAATGTTACGCTCAGTGCAGCGACAATTGCTTGGGGTGCGTGTCCAACAGAATTCACTAAAACAAGCGCATATGCTCATTTATTTCAGGATTGGCGATCCTGGATGAAAGATGGACTGCTTGATGCCAATATGCCAATGATCTATCAGGACCCAGCCGTATCAAAAAGCAATACCAACTTCGTATCATGGCTGAATGGATCCAAACGATGGTCATATGGGCGTCATACATACAGCGGACTTATGGTTTTCAAGAGTAATGCTAAGGGCATTGAGAAACAAATCATTCAGAGCAGGAATAAAAAAATGGATGGATTTGTAGGATTTGCGTTTTCTCAAGATAATGCAGCATCTGCGATATCAAAACAGCTAAAGTCCGGTGTTTTATTAAAATCCACAGCTGTTCCGCCTATGTCATGGAAAAATACAAGTGTTAAAGATTCAGGATTGAAATAATATGCAGAAAACAGACCAATTTCCAAATGAATTGCTTTTATCCGGCGCATTGAAACTTGGCATCAATCTGACTTATTTGCAGCTGGAGGCTTTCCGGCAATTTACTAATCTGCTTTTAGAATGGAATGAAAGAATCAATCTTACACGAATAGTAGATCCTACAGAGATTGTTCTCAAGCATTATTTGGATTCATTAAGCATAGCGCAAGTTTTGGATGCAGGATTGTGCAAATCCATGCTGGATGTTGGTACCGGCGCCGGATTTCCGGGGATTCCGCTTAAAATTGCATATCCAAATATCAGCATAGTCTTGCTTGATTCGGTGAAAAAGCGTTTATCATTTATTGATTCTGTAATTAAAGAGCTTCGATTGACAGATGTCCTGACTCTCCATGAAAGGGCGGAGAATTTGGGGCAAAATAAAATGTATAGGGAAAAATTCGATTTAGTAACCTCGCGTGCAGTGGCAAAATTGAATGTATTGGCGGAGCTGTGTATTCCATTGTGCAAGCCTGGCGGACGGTTTGTATCATATAAGGGTCCTAACCACGATGATGAAGTTGAAGAAGCGCAGAATGCCATTAGGATATGCGGCGGTGAAATTGAACGAATAGAAAACATCGTTCTGCCGGATTCAGATATACAGAGGGCGCTTATTGTTATAAAAAAAACTAAAAGCACACCAAAAATCTATCCGCGGAATGCGGGAATACCATCTAAACAACCTATTTTTTAATAGATAAGGAGTATAGTATGTGTGTATTGATGAAAAGATTCATTCTGGTTATTGCAATAATATTGATTTCAGTGGCAATGGTGAATGCCTATGGCGGGTATCCGCGGATTGCAAATCTGTGGGGATGTTATCCTACTGATCCGGATTATGACAAATGGGCAAAATATGATATTTTGGTAATAGCCGGATCAAACGATTTATCGTGGCGTAAGTTTCGCGAAGAGATGAAATCTCATAATCCGGAAATGATTATACTTGGAACCGCATCACTGATGAATCTCGGTTCACCGAAGACTACGCCTTGGATGAAGCCCGAATGGTATCTCAAGCATCCGGATGGAGGCATGGTTAAGTGGTGGGCGGATATGGTATATACTCCAAATCTCTTAATTGATGACTGCTTGGATGCGCTTGTAAATCAAGGTGAGAAAGAGTATGGATTATTACTTAAGGATAAAATAGTTGATGGGTTGATGTATGATAGTGTTGTGGGCAATGTAAGATGGCTTGGTGATGTAGATATTGATGGTGATGGCAAACTAGACAGATCTGAGGAGCTGGATGCACAATGGCAAGACAGACAAAATCAGTATTTTGACAGAATGAAAGCTGCTCATCCTGAAATGCTTATTTTGGCAAATGATGTAGATGCCGGACACAGAGCTCATCTAAATGGCAGATTGTTTGAGGGTGCAACACTTCTTGATCAAATGTTTAACAAATACAATACACCGTTTAATATTATCAAAACCCTCAATACTTGGATGGAATCTTCACAGCAGCCTGCAATTACGTTTGCCATAGCATCGCATCCTATTGGCTGGCAGTGGTGGAGAACCGGTAAAGGAGATAGTATAACGACTCCCGGTGAAGTAGAACGTGTCTGCCGCGATTTCCATCGAATGAGGCTGGGGTTGATAACCACGCTAATGACCGACGCTTATTATTACTACGATGTGGGAACTGTTTGGTATGGCATACATATGTGGTTTGCTGAATATGACGCTCCTCTTGGGAAGCCGTTGGGTAAAGCTCAGGAGGTATATAAAGTCCCGCCGAAAGTTGTTCTGAACTGGAAGGCGGGTGATGAGCCCAGTATCTTCCGTGAGAATATTATATCCAGAGCAGATACAGATGGTTACATTGGTGAAATACCAGATGAAAACAGCGGATGGAATATGCTGATATCTACCGACCCTGAAAAGGTGAAGCTGCAGCCGTTTAAAACATATCGTATTCAAGCTGATTTTGAAATAGCGAAAAAGCCAACAGGAGTGCTTCAATTTACAACAAGAACTGCTGTAGGCGGGTGGGAGCTTCATGATAAGGGGATTCATCTGTATCCTGGAAAAGGTAAAGCCTGGCATATCGATACAGTTGTAGTTTTAGATGATTTTGATGATTATTCTGCAGAGCTTCATATTTTTGGAGCAGGAAAAGTCATATTGAAAAATTTGAAAATTACCGAAATAAATAATTGTTACATAATGAGAGAGTTTGAAGGTGGAAAAGCAATACTTAATCCCAACGATAGTCCATTAACCGTAATGCTTGATACACCTATGCGTAAGCTTAAGGATGAGAGTGCACCGCTGTATTACCTGGAAATAGATGATGAATCTGCTGACTGTAAAGTTGAAGGCTCTTGGGAAAAGGTTGATGGTGAAGATCATTATTATGGTGAAGGATTTAGAAAAGCGCGCAAACCAGGTGAGACTATGAGATGGCAGGTTACGGCTCCAAGCGCCGATACATACACTGTATATGCGTGCAATCCGGGTGATAAATCTTATACAGATTCTGCATGTTTTACGTTGGATGGCATCAGCAATCCACCAAGCAAAACAGTGAATCAGAAAAAGGCA
>JAPXND010000018.1:0-28709 GCA_033808695.1 Armatimonadota bacterium | reverse complement strand
ATATATCCCAATCCTCTATAGCCGGACTCCAATCATGAAACACATTTTCCTTCTTGTTATATACCAGCCAGAAATCCATGTTATCTCCTTCGGCGCCCTGATTTGCTTCAGGATCTATTTCACCAAAGTTACTGTAGCTGCTATTCCATGCATCGTTGACCTTATCAATAGTTCCGTATTTCTCTTTCACCCAATCGCGAAATTTTTGCAATGCAAGCGGTCCTGTAATATATCTGTTATTTATGTCATCACGCATCCAGCCCCAGGTATCCTCAATTTCAATCGGCATTCTTCCATCAGTAGTTCTAAACCAAAAATCGCCCCATCGGTTATAGTTATATATCGCCCATGCTGCAATAACTACCGGCATAATTGGATCTCCAACATCAACGCCGGCAAATTCGCCATGTGTGGTTGTAGACTTGGAATACTCCAATTTTCTGCCTAAAATCACGGATGCAACATCCGCCCATCCAATTGCCTGAGGAGGATAGAGACTCCATCCAAGAGATTTCATTCCCTCTTTGCGCATTAAAACGTCATACCAATACTTGTATGATGCACTGTGAAGCTCAACTCCCTTTCTTCCGTCTAATTCAGTTATCCACCAGCTGCCTGCAGTGCTTGAAATGAGATTAATCCCAACCTTCTTCATCTCTTTAATCTCATCACTAAGATACTTCTCAGGATACGGTCCAAGTTGAAAACTAGATCTCATTCCGGGCATTGCCATTGCCAGTATTGCAGGTTCTTGCTTGCCGTTGTTGTCAACCATCATTATGTTATCTGGGTTGTATTTTATTTGAAGAGTTTCATCTGTAACCTTTAAAGGCGCTTTAGCTACAGCAATCCTTTTAGGATCGGTTAAAATGAGCTTTATTACCGCATTCTTGGTCCACGGAGCCACCTGAAGATACACTGTGCCTTCTGATACTGTTTTCTCCCTGCTTGGCTGATGTATATCGAATGATGTCATGAACTCCTCAAACTTATCGAAATATCCGGGCATTTTTTCACCGTTATCTATGATCTTAAAAGTAGACTTTACTGGTGTATTTCCACCTTCCTTTGTTACTTTAATAGGCAGCTCAATATATGCATAGTCTTTTCCGTGCCAAATATTTATCCCCCAGTTGAATTCTTTGTGATACTTGTACAAAAGTGTCCAGCCTATTACATAGTTTCCTTCTTTTAAGCCTCTGTTGTATGCACCAAATTTGGGGCTGTAGTAGTGCACCCATACATCCTTAGATTCACCGGGATAGATATATTCCAGTTGTCTTTCATATAAATTTTCAGTGCCGCTGCTCCACTCAACTTCACCGTCGTCCCCAATCTTGCGTATCCATCCGCAAGTTAATGTTGCACCTAACCCTTCCGGATCAAATATGGTGTCTCCTGTATTTGTAATGCGGAATTTGAACCAAATTGCCTCAGCCTCTTTTATAGTTGATGATTTTACAAACTTATGCCTTGTATATGGAGGAAATGGACTTATAGGTGTTTTGGGGTCTGTTGTAAGCGGGATATACTCGTCATTATTGAAATCAGCACACATACTTCCAAGATATTCAAGCTTTACTCCCATGTTTCCGGGGATAGCCATATCGTATAACGGTTGATCGCCGGCTTTTTTTGCATCCTCAAATGCAACGGCTTCAACTGCCGCCCGCCTGTATCCTGCCGGCTGTGTGAGCTTATACTTAATAGGAACAACATCATAAGCTCTTACTGTTTTAGGAATAGAGTAGTCTAATATATAGCCGTCAAGCTGCAGCCTGCCTTTGGATTCAGGGACATTGTTATAAATGGCAAGCTGCCCCGATTCTTTTGCTGCATCAGAGAGCGGAGTATAGCTGATACGTTTAAGTTCAGCGCACTGAAGTCCAGATGAAATGATAATCGATAGAATGACTGCTGCAATTGCGTAATGTTTCATTATATACCTCATATGCTGTTTTAGTATGATTCCCATATTGAATAAGACTTTAGATATTTATTAGTTTTCATATAGGATAACTCCTTCTTATAGGTCATTTGTCTGATGACTCTGGATGTAAAGTTAATTGGGAAGGGCAGATTATTTACAAAACCGTGGAGAGCTTAATGGGCATGGCTGGAATATCTTTGCTTGTTTGAGTGTTAGGTGTTATAGCCCTAAATGCAGCTGCTGATGTGAAAACAGCTCTTTCTTTGTTATAAAAACACCCTCCTATTGTATTTTGATTTTACTATAGAAGGGCAGATTATTTACTGACTTTTACATGTTCAATTATTTTTTCATTTTGTCAAAATTGTCTCTAAGCAGGCGGATCTCTCTTTTTTGAGTTTCAGTTGCAAATCCATCACACAGATAATCAGACCATAACAATCCCGGCGCTCCGCCTTCTTCGTAGGTCGCTTTCCACCATGGATATGCAGCCGTTAAGCAATGAATCATCATCCCTTTTGTGGATTCGTTTAAATTGTATGGAATTTTGTAATCTCTTCCGTAATATGGGTTAAGCAGTATGTCCCTCATATGGTCAAATTGAGGTAGAAATGCAGGTGTTATTCCAGCGTTCGTCATCTGACGCATTGCCTCGCGCCATTCATACTCCGAATGCGGTATGGTAGTGTAATCGCTGTAGAACCCTATAGCTTTCGACTTTTTTACAACATCGTAGATAACGGCATTTCGTCTTTGTGAATAATATACATGCCGCCAATGCATGTTATCTGATTTGGGATTGCTCTTAATTATGAGATTAGAACCTTCGCTGCGTATGCACCATTCAGCATTTGGAATGGTTTTCCTAATGATTTCCATACTCTTCTTAAGTATATCCATACGCAATTCTGTTCTAAAAACATCCCAATCTTCAGCAGCAACGCTCCAATCATGAAAAACGTTCTCAGGTTTATTATACACAGCCAATCCATGGTTAATGCCATCTCCTTCAATACCTTGGTTGGCATTTGGATCTATCTCATCAAACGATTTGTAATCAGATCCCCATTTGCTGTTTAAATTATCAAGTGAAATGTATTTCTTCTTCACCCATTTTCTGAATTGATCAAGTGCAAGTGAACCTGGATGATGGCGTGCATTGATATCATCCCGCAGCCATCCCCATGTATCTTCAATATCTATAGGAGTGCGGCCGTCTTTTGTTGTAAACCACATGTTACCCCATCGTGAATAATTGAACTTTACCCAGGCGGCGATAACTTTTGGGACAATAGGATCGCCCATATCCACGCACTGAGTATATCCTATTCCTAAAGTTTTTGCATATTTCAGCTCATCTTTGAATAACGGCGCTGCATGTGTATACCAGTTTTCACCTGAAGGAGGATATACACTCCATCCTTGCAGCTTCATCCCAGATTTACGCATAAGGTCATCATACCAATACTTATACTGAGAAGAAATGGCTTCTGCTTCTTTACGTCCGGTTAGTTCCGGCAGCCACCATCCGCCGCTGGTATTAGCAATTAAATTTATGCCCAGAGATTCCATTTCGTTTATTTCGCTGCGCAGGTATCTTTCGGCATATGGTCCCAGTTGAAAACCGGTGCGCATTCCCGGCATGGCTTGAACAGTTATTACCGGTTCATCTTTGCCATTTCTATTTATCACCATTGGATTGTTGGGGTTGTATTTTATATCTAAAGTTTCAGTTGTAATGTCTATAGGTATTTTTACAACGGCTATTTCCTGAGGGTCAGTTAACATCAGTTTTACAACTATCTTTTTAGTCCAGGGCGCTGCTTGAAGGTATATGGTGTCTTCAATGGTGCGTCTTGTCTCAGATGGTTTAAATATTTTAAATGAAGTCATAAACTCTTCAAAAGTATCAATATAACCCGGCATCTTTTCGCTGGTATCGGTAATTTTGAAGGTTTCAGATATCTTTGTAAATCCGCCTTCCTTGGTAACTTTTATTGGAACATCCAATCTGGCAAATTCACTTCCGCCCCAAATGTTTCTAATCCAATTCCAATCCCTATTATCGCGATAGAGCATTTGAAAAGAAATAAGATAGCTGCCTTCCGTTAATCCCCATTGATATCTCTCAAGCTGTGGAGACCATAAATTTATCCATGTGGTATACGATTCACCCGGGTATATGTAATTCAGATGCCTGTAGTATAAATTTACTGCCTGTGATCTCCATTCTTCTTTACCGTTTTCATCTAAACGCACCATGTAAGGAGCTATAAAACTTGCTCCGAACCCTTCCGGGTCGAGAATGGTGTTGCCTGTATTAGTGATTTTTATCTTATGCCATACCATTTGCGCCTGCTTAATAGTTGACGAACGCACCATAGGCTCGCGTTTGATAGGCGGAAATGGGCTTGGAGGTGATTTTCCATCAGGGGTTAACGGTACGTATATATCGTCCAGATAATCTGCGCCAACACTGCCCAAATACTCCATATTTACAGATAGATTGCCGGGTATAGACATATCATAGTAGGCTTCATCGCCGGATTTGCTGATGTCTTCATATGCTGTTGCAGATACAGCAGATTTTCTATTGCTTACAGGTGAAGATAATGTGAATGTTATTGGTATTATATCATACGCGCGCGCTTTGGCTGGAACCTTGAATTTCAACTCATGATTTCCAATTATAATACTATCGCTTTTGAAGGGAACGTTTTCATACAATTTGATCTGACCTGCTTTTTTAGCTGCGTCGGAGAGCGCTGTATAACTTACAGTAGGCGATCCATTTAAATCAGACGATAAAAACAGACATGAAAATAAAAAAACTAAGGGGCAATATCGCATGGCTGATACTCCTTGGAAAATTCAATGTGATAAAAGGTTGTATAACATAAATAAAGGCAGTCTCCATAATAGAGGCTGCCTTTATATTTTTCGATTTGACTTAGGTTATTCAGTTGGCGCTGTGGCTGGAGTTTGTGCTGGAGCTCCTGGCGCTGGCATAGTTGCACCTGGTTTTACAACTGTTTTTGAAATTGCATCCTCAATTTCGTCAGCCTTACCGCCTGGGCCGCCGCCTTTCATGTAAAACAAGCCAATCACGATTACAAGTACTGCAATAACTAGAGCTACTACACCTGGGGATAAATTTTTCTTCATTTCTTCCTCCTCTAAATTTGAGCTTCCGAGTATCCAAGGTATATGTATGCTTTATCTATCTGTTCCAGCAACCTGCTATATACTGAAGGAACCCTCGGAAAACATACTAATGAGTGAAACTCACTACTTATGGCTCACAGATAAAATCTGTTGAACCATATTCATCTCAACTGTGAGGTACCACCTCCTCCGTCTGTTATGACTATCTAAATATCATTTTACCACTCTCAACATGTGTTTGCAATTTTTAATATCATAACTCATAATACCAAAAATTACAAATATGTTGAATTATGGTTTACTGATACAAACTGGCAATATATTTGCAAAGATATATAATATCTATAATTCTACCTGAATTACAAAATTCCTTCTATATTTTGCAATTATATACCATTGAGACGTTATATCTCACAGCTGTCTTTATAGTATTCTACATTATTTTCAAAATTTGTCAACTATTTTTTAATAATTTGTTGATTTTAAACAAGCATCACAACATATTATTAATGTAATGCCTGCACTTAATCAACCAAATTATAAGCTGAAACTGCATCTTTGGCAGATATGCCTTTTTGTACAACATCTATAAGCGCTCGCTGGAATGCAACAGGATTGGCAACCTGAATGGCGTTCCTTCCAAATACCACGCCTTTTCCGCCATCCTGAATAATTCGCTCTGCCAATTCCAATGCCTGTATCTGTTTAGGCGTTTTTTCAGCGCCAAGCCCAAATATTGGTATAGGACATGAATTGGTAACTTCTTTAAATTTGTATGTATAGAAGGTTTTTATCATATCTGCGCCAAGTTCAGCTGCTATACGACAGCCCGTATAAACTTGTTCATGCATCTCTTCTTGTGTCAGCTTATCAGAGCTGCATGGGAAATATTCGCCAACCACCGGCATTCCAATACTCTTTGCCTCATTAACAAGTCGGCAGAAAGTTTCTATATTTGCTGAGTCTAACTCTTCGCTGCCAGTTTTAAGTGTGAGGCAGACTAACGCTATCTCAGCGCCTGCTGCCATTGCTTCCTGCGGTTTAACAGCCGGAACACTAATCCCTTTGTTATAATCCCAATGAAATACGAAGTGACTGCTCCAGTTCAATCGAACCATTGGCATGGGTGCGCCTTTGTAATTGAATGCATGCCCGCAATGAGACAGCATTCCGGGTGATAATAGAATTGCCGATACGCCGCTGTCTATATTTTTTACTACTTCTGGAAGATCGATCATCCCTGGAATAGGACCATCAAATTCACCATGATCTACTGCTACTACAACTGCATTTTTGTTTTCAGAAAAAAGCTTGTTAATTTTAATCTCTCTGCCTGTCAAAATAGTCTCCTAACTAATTATTTATAATCTAATCTAAAAAAATAACGTCCCAACCCATTATATCGCCAAATTTGGCAATAGTATTTGAATTTTCGCCATATACAAGCGCCGAATGATGCGTTCCGCCTATACAACTGTATTCTGTAAGAAATTCATCAACAGGTATATCAGATTGGAACCATCCTCTAATCGATTCAATGGTATTGCTGTCATCTTCTATATCCAGCATTTCAACGGGTGCAATTATAAGGGAGTATTTTCCATCAGCGCCCGGCGCCAAATTCACAATTGTAGCATATCCAGGTTTAAATCTGCCAACCGCCATAACCATCGGACCGGTATTAAGCCAACCCATGTTTTTATTTATAAGGTCAGCTTTGGAGAATGCTAAGCTATGATTGAATTCACCCATGTGGCTTAGAAGTATAATATCATTCTTCCAGTCGGGACAAAACATCTCCGTGAATGATGTTTCTTCAAAGTTTGCAGCAAGAGCGCCTGCCAGAGCCGCTGTCAACACATCGCCTTCACCCGCATAGCCAAATCCCTTTGCCATAGCCTTGCTTGCTTCAAGGAATGGTATGGTAGGCATGGATTTATTGCCTGAAAACGATCCAAAGTTCATTGTAAATGCGTTTAATGAGTTTTCTTTCATCCAGTTTCTAACAGCTATGCTTGCTCTTATTGTATTCAAATGAGCGGTTTCATCTACTTCATGAACATTGAATACTTGCTTATCATTTTCTATTTCTTCAAGCACACTTGAATCATTAGCTTCCGGTAAATACTTGGAAATATCTTCTATCGATGCAATTACAGTTTCTATGCCAATAGAAGATTTCATTTCACCAAAAGGAATAGCAAAGTCTCCCATGCCTTTAAAAGGCTCACCTATAAGCCCCACACGCGAATGCTTCATTGTATATGCTATGTGTGCAGCCGTCATCCAGTTCGATACTCTATCTAATACATCCGACTCTTCCCAATGTCCCGCTTCAATGAAAAAATCCTTTTTTCTTCTAATAAGCAGATTGCACATATCCTGCACGCCGTGAATTCCATGGTTGAACATCAATTTGTTAGGATTTTTATCTGTTGAATATGAGAATGTGGGCGTTGTATCTAATACAATAATCGGCAGATATGTTTCAGCAAGGGCATCAATGCATTCCAGGGAAGGGGAATACGCCAGATGCAGCGTTATTATTGCTTCTGCTCCCGCTTCTTCAAATTTTGAAACGGCAGAATCAAATTCTGATTTAAGCCTGCATACTGGCGCTGCAACCACATCAATATTCAGCTCTCTCAATTCATCTGCAATGGTATCAACAAATCCGTTCATCTGCGGACGGACTTCTGGAGACGTATTATCATACAATTCCAAATATAAAGGTAATAAGCCGGCTTTTGGTTTTGCCATTACACTACTCCTGTTCTACTTTTACGGTACTCTTATCGCGTTCCGATTTTAAAGCTGCAGTAAACAGACGATGGCTTATTGCAGTTTCTTCCGGAACAACGCATGATGAAAACTTGCTGTATGGTTTGCCGTTTGCTATTTCATACAAAAATCCTGCCCACATCTGGAGAATCGAATCGGAGAAGCCAAATTCAAATATCCCTCCAGTTATGCTCTTAAAAGCAGTTTCATGACCCATATCTATCTGCTGCCATGCCTGATCTTTATTTATGGTATAATCAAGTATTTCAACCGAATTTATATTCTTTGATGAAAATTTTGCACATTTTTTCATGCCTGCTATTTCAAAATACCAGGTATTCTTATTTCCAGGTGATATTCTGTGAGTCTTGAGTGTCCATGGGAATACATGTCCGGTAACGGGATCCTCTGCATCACATATTAATGTGGCATTATCCCATGTTTCACATGGCGTCATTCCGCCTTTGCCATCTGAACGTTCGGGCACTAAATTAGAAAGAACTGCTCTTACATTAAGCGGTCTCCATCCTGCACGGAATGGAACATGGCAAACATGCATTCCAAGATCTCCCATACAGCCATATTCACCGTTGAATTTAATCATGCGCTTCCAGTTAATCGGCTTGTTTAAATCAAGGTCGCTTGAATGCAGGAAGAAACTGCTTACCTCAATAATGTCGCCAAATTCATTGTTTTCTATCATTTTGCATATACGCTGCATAGCCGGAACAAATGGAAACTCCGATGAACATCTTACTACTAAATCAGGATGTTTGGCGACCTCTTTTAGTATTGCATCATTTGCGGCTTTATCAATACCAAACGGTTTTTCCCCCATAAGATGCTTGCCGGCAGCAATAATGTCACAATAGAACTGCTTGTGCAGATTGTGCGGAACAGCGCAATATACTGCATCAACTTCGGGGTTTGCAAGCAGCGCCTTATAATCGGTGGTAACTTGCTTAATTGTTGAAAAATTCTGTGAAAACCATTTTGTCATAGATTCATTGGTATCACATACAGCAACAATTTCCGGTTTTACATCAATTCCCTGCAAATGAAACCATCGGGCGACTGCACTCCCAAATTCTCTGCCCATTAAGCCGCAGCCAATTATTCCAAATTTCACTGTCTTCATTTTATCTCCCGCTCCAAAATTATTTTTATAAAATTCTGGCATCTTCGTTTTTTTAGGCAATGTAAGTCTAATATATCACAAATAAACATTATCGTCAATGAATATTTATTGGTATTAATGTGAATTTTTGTATTTAATCGTAATTTTTGTGTTTGCCTGTATTTTAATAACATCAATATTTACAGAGGAGTTTGCATGTTTATGGTGAAATATACTGTATACAATATTATAGGACATTATGGAAAATATGAAAAATGCAACTGTAAAAGTGTATCATGATATAAACATGGATGTAAGGCAGCTTTCCTTTGTGGATGGATCTCATATGCTGGTATTGCCACATGGCGGACGAGTAATTGGATTGTTCACCGGCGATTGCGAGAAAAACTTTTTATGGACTAATCCAGTGTTGAAATCTGCCAAATCAGCCAAGGAGCTCTATGCAAGCGATAACTGGCACAATTCCGGCGGAGACAGAACTTGGATTGCACCGGAAATAGATCTGTTCTATCCGAATGCACCGGGTGATTCTGATGACTACTTCCAGCCGCGGTCACTTGACCCTGGAAACTATCAGGTTACAGACTGCAGCGGAACCATTCAGCTTAAAAACAAATTCATCGTTACGCCTTATTCAACCAAAATTCCAATAAATGCAGAAATAACAAAGTTATATTACCCTGCATATAATCCCTTAAGGCACTGTTCAATAATGGAATCATTATCAGATATCCAATATGCCGGATATACGCAGCACACCAGCCTAAGGCTCCTTGATTCAAATCCTGAAAACAACATAGCTGTTGGGATATGGAACCTGCTGCAGCTGCCTGGCAATGGCGATATGATTATTCCAACTCTTTCATTTACACAGCCATTTGTCTATTTTGGCGAAATCCCCGATGGTGACCTATTGGTAAATGATGAAATGATTTTATACAAAATGCACGCCTCCGGCGGACAGAAAATAGGTGTAAAGGCATATGCATGCGCCGGCAGAGCAGGGTATCTGCAGGACAATGGAGATCAAAGTATTCTAGTAATTCGCAGTTTCAGAGTAGATCCTTCATCTCTGTATGTGGATATACCATTTAATACAAAAGAGAAAGAAGAATTTGTGTTTCAGGCATGTAATATAAATAATGAGCTTGGGTCTTTCAGCGAGTTGGAATATCATACCGGCGCAATTGGCGGTTCTACAGGTCTAACATATCTGTATGATGAATCGCAGGTATGGGCATATTGCGGCAGATACAAACAATTAGTTGAAATTGTAAAAATACTGCTGTCATCTAAATACACAAAATAAAGGAGAACAAAATGGGCAGATTAAAAGTAGGAGCGTTCCTTTCTTCGTTTCGATTGGATATGAAGAGCGCAATTAAAAAGGCAAGTGAAATTGAATTATCCGGCATGCAATTCGCAAGTATAGGCGGAGAAGTTGATATTGAAAATATCAGCAGTAATCAGGCATCGGAAATAGTTAAGATATTTAGCGACTATGGCCTTGAGATAAGCTCCGTATGTGGAGATATAGGCGGATTCGCAATTGAAGATGAAGCAGAAGCTGCAAGCAGGGTAGAACGAACTAAAAGAATTATGGATACAGCTAAAAGACTGGGTACAAATATTGTCCAATCGCATATAGGACATATACCTGACAATCTTGATACAAAGAGTGTAAGTGTGCTCACCAAATCTATGGAAGAGATTGGTGCATACGGCGCAGAAATTGGTGTGTGTTTTGCAAGCGAAACAGGTCCGGAACCTGCTTCAGTCCTTAAAGCGTTTCTTGATAAACTTGCCTCACCATCAATAAAGGTGAATTATGATCCTGCAAACTTCATTATGAGCGGTTTTGATCATATGGAAGGCGTATATCTGTTAAAAGACTATATTATCCACACACATGCCAAAGATGGATGCCGTAAACCGGATGCAAATGGAGAGCTGGAACAGCCTCTTGGCAAAGGTGAAGTAAATTTCCCTAAATATATCAAAGCTATGGATGAGATAGGATATAACGGTTATTATGTGATAGAGCGTGAAGTTGGAGAAAATCCTGCAGAAGATATTGTTCAGGCTAAAAAATTCCTTGATCAATTTTAATTAAAGAATATTCTGTTAAAAATCGCTGGAGAATTTATGATAAAAGTGACCGTAGAGTAACCCGGTCACTTTTATCCACAATATCTATGAGAGTTTGGCGCTATCTTGCACCGATTATTTCAGCAACAGGACAAACATTTGGCGTGAATCTATGTTTAGCGCGCCATTCAATTAATGTATCAAAGCCGATCTACAACCTTCCATTTATCTTATTCCATGCCAATACTCAAATTCAAAATCATATTCTCTGTTAAAGCTGTGATTTCCCAGATTAATGATTGAAGTAACGAAATTTGCTGCCCCGGGAGGATCAATCATTTCAACTGATGCTCTGTCAGCTTGGAATGTTACTGTAAAGCCCCTGTTCATATCAGGATTGTCATCAATTGTCCATCCCGGCGCAGATGGATCAACACCTGGATTGCGATTGAATATAGACAAGGCAGCTGGTCTATTATCCGGCACAATAATCTTATAGTGTTGAATCAGATTCGATTCCGAATATGCAAACTCCTCATTGTTCACTTTGGCATAAACATTTTGCTCCTGCCCAACCTTAGACGGATCCGGAATTTTAGGGTCTCTGTCTTTAGCTTTGATATAGTCATTATCCCAGCCTTGATGGAAGTATGGTGATATCCGCATATGTACCGGTTGTCCAACTGCATCTTTCCCTAAAATGCTGACACGTATTTTATGCTTTTTATCATCCACAACATTGTCATATCTTACACGGATGTCTGTTCCTGCAATTGCCGATTTCATCTCCTTAGTCCAGCTTATCTTGTTTCCATTTCGCTTGACATTCGATATCTGCGAATCTGTAACTGGTATGGCATCCAATCATCACCAACATAAAATGTGTAGCATCTGTTGAATGCATCATCCGGCTTGTTGGAGTGGTAATACGGTTCGCCATTAGCATTAACAAGCGCCTCAGTAGGACTCCAAAATACAGCATTTCCTGTAGTGGAAGTATACTGATTCATGTTCTTCTGATCTTTCCAATGATCCGGTTCGCTGAAGGTATATCCGCCTCTAAGCAAGTTGGGTGTTTCAAGTCCGTATGCCACAATCATTTCAGGCGTCATTCGCTTTTCATGTTCAATTATCTGGAAGTATTTGGTTTCCACCCTCAGCATCCGTCCATGAGCGGGAACGATTAACCCTTGTTTATCCTTATGTCCTGCCAATGTATCTTCAAGAAGAAATGCAGAAGATGGAGCATTTGGGCAGGGGAATTTGGATTGATAATAATCAACAAAATCACTGACCGTCAACAGTTACCAATTTTTGTCAATTAACAGTTGTATCAAATCAAGTGCACACTCAAGCGCTTTATCGTTATCCAGAAATTCACTCCAAGGTCCATTTGGCTTGAAAATATTTGTCTCAGAAGCAGTATTGATGTAAACAATTGGTGTCCGTCCTGCTCTAAGGTTTGCTTCATACTGTTCTATTTCATCTTTCCACCATGAAATGTCATTGCGCTTTACTAACGGACTGAAAGGCCATTGCTCCTTTTTAAGCGGTTCCCCCAAATGGAAATTCTGCGGCAAACTTATTCTGTCATAAGAATCCCACATTGTGCGGGTAGCCCATTGAAGCTCCAAAACCGCCTTATCTTTATGCAGCTCCCTGTTCGTGCGTGCAGTAGATTTGGGGTTCTTTTCATTCCACTGCACCCAAAACGGAAGCCATGGGGCGCCTTCCCAGTTGTGCGGAACATCCCAAAACTCTTCTTTGAATGAATCGCCTTCTATGCATAGATTAAGGCTTGCGCGTATCCCGGCTTTTACAGCTGCTGTCTGCTCTTCCACATCGGGGTCGCCAAACAGCTGAAATCCGTTTGTTGTCATTTCTGATGCAGGGATATCAAGCCACTTAGACAGTTTGTCTACCATCCAAGTATACCATCCGCCTATTTCATTCCCATCAGCATATAGCTGCTTGTAGAGTGTTTTGGATTCCGTATCATTTGCATCAGCTTTGTCTGAATGCATAATAACAGTGAATTTAATTTTATCATATATATTTCGTTTTTTTGCCTCATATACAAATCGCTTCAATCCAATAACATCGTTGTCTGTATCTGCAAGAACAATGTTGCAAAACTTTGGTTCCTTTTTTGTTTCAACAGCCGATACACTGCTTAACACCGCAATGGATAATGATAATGCTAATATGACTATGCCTCGCATTTGTTTTCACCTTCGCTTATAGATTTTTGAATAAATTAACAGCAAAATAAATATTTGTCAATACTTTGTTGGCGATTCATAGTAAACTCATAAAAAAATACCAATAAAGAATAATATAATCAAATGATTTATAAAAACTGCAATGTAAATATCAATATTATGTTAAACAATGCAGCCATATCAATCAATCCTGGAGCAGCTTCCATATTTTGCTTTCTATTCAATTTATAAGATGAATGCTGCTATTTTTGTAATAATGGAATTGCATTTCCATAAATTCAATAATATAATATAATTGTCGATTTGTATAAATGTTGGATATATACAATAAGGAGATAATTATGTATACCGAAGTGATATTTAAAAGCCCGCCAATTGTTGGGAAGCCGATACGAATATTTCAGAAAGGCGAAATAAAGCGCGGTGATACCGTAAAAAGCGTACAGGCCGATCCTCTTGATTCAAGAAAATTGATTGTAGAGACAGTATCTGGTATCACATATTCAGGGATTGTTGATGACGATAATCCTTAGATAACAAATTCGGCTGTCCATAACAAGAATTAGTATAACGCATCACAATAACAACTTTATAATCGGTTTGATTGAAGAGATAATCTATATTGCAATGGCCGATGAAGCGTTCTATGAAAAATATGGATGATTAGGGAGAAATAAGGAAGATCAGGATTCCGGCAAGCCCGGAACCCTGATTTGTTTTTATCATTCAACTTCAAGCGTAACAATTTTGAATCCGCCAATAGTAAGATTGAAGCTGTTTCCATTTACACGGATATCAGATTCCAGTTTCTTACCATTCAAATTCACTGCAGATGCATTCTTTATTGCAAATGGCAGCGTAATTGCTGCATCTGCCGTATTTGGCGACATCTGCACCAGCCGTATAATCTGCTTGCCGCCGTCAATATACATAGCGCTCAGACATACTGTTGATGGAGCAATGTTGATGAATTCAGCTTCTTTGCCTATCTCTTCAGCAGGTATATATGCAGTCCTTATAGGATGCCTTAAACTTTCGGCAAGTTCAACCAGCCTGTCCTGCTGACAGCATTCCTTCCCAATCATCAGAATGTGGTTGAATACCTGCCGACCGCCGGCATTGAATGTGTCTATATACGACTCCCAGTTGGATTTGAATATCTGGGTTCTCTGCGCCATGAAATGAACAAGACGCCTTGGGCTGCCGTAAGCACGGAAGAATTTATCACCATCTACGGCAGCTAATGCAACAGCGCCATCTTTATCTATACCGTTTGCCCATGTGCGTCCCCAGAAGAAACCAGGAATATCACGCTCACTTATTCCATACTTAATGTTTTTTACATCGCGAGGCTCAATGCCGAAAGGAATGTCTACATTGAATACAGCATCTTCCGATATAGGTATGCTCATTCCTATTATGCAGTCTGAGTTATCACCCGGGTCCTGAAATTGTGCAGTCGATCTCACAAAGTCCTCACCCTTTACCAAGTCGATGTTTTGACGTACCCAGAACCCGCCGGTTTTTCCGGTTCTTGTAATTCTCCATCGCAGAGGACCCGCTTCATCCAGGGTTATGCTTTCCACCTCAAATGGCTGAGGGTCATCCGACAATCCGTCTGAGCTCCAAGCGGTTCTTTTTATGGGGTAAACCACAGGCTCCAGGAAAGACGCCCCGTCTGCTGATGTCCGTTTTTGTCCTGTGAATTTGTTCTCAACCGATATTAATTTCCCTTTGCAGAATTCCAGATCAATTATGCCGTTAGTCATGGAATAATTTTCATCTTCAACCGGTACAGGCGGCTTTAATCCGAGTTTATTTCTGATATTAGCAATATCTTCCAAAACAGAAGTTCCTATTTTTGTATCACCCCACTCAAATTTTAGAGTAGTATACCCGGCGCCGGGAGTTTGTACTTCCGCAAGAATATCAAATTCCGAATTGGTTGTCGGCATTTCAATTATCTGATATTCAACATCCCTTCCTTGTGCATCTTTGATACCCTCAAAGGACCTGGACGAATCAGAGTTCATAATCCAAAGTGGAATAACCTGAGTCTTTCGCCCAGGGTGAGTGCCTATTAACGCCATTCCTTCAGAATCCAGAGGGAGTTTGCCGCCAACCAGCTTATCACATGAAGCGCTTATCCGTTTTTCAGCGTCTAATGCTGCTCTGTCAAGAGTTAAGGCGCCTTCTCTCCAATCCTGCCTAAAGAGCCACTGAACGGCATGCGGTGTCCAGGTTAGCACCTTCTCCCATTCATTCCAATATGCGCATTCATCATAGTCGGATTTATTTTTCATCGCTGCCATAGAATCAATCATTTCAGACTCTACCATCAGACGATCGGCTTGTTCGCGCAGCCACCATATTCCTGCGCGTCCATTAACAGCAATATTGAAGCTTACATCAGTAGGTTCAAGCGCTCCATCCACTGTTTTCAGCTTATCTGCTTCAGCAAGTATACCCTCAATAAGCTTATTTGGCGTGCTGTATTTCATTACGCTTTCTTCGTGCTCGTTCCAAATGCGTATCATTTCCCCATATTCTGCAGGCGTATCATTGTATGCAAATCGCTCAGGGCGCATATCATCCACACCTACTGTAAGAGAAATATTAGATGTCCCATCTTTTGCTGGCGTTGCGAAATATGTGTTCCATAATCCTTCTGCCGCCGCTTCCCAGTTTGTGTCCCAAGTGCTGCCATGTCGTTCAAACTCCTGAAACACTCCAACTCCGTTATCCCTATACATTAATATTGTATCGCCGGATAGACCTTTCCAGATAAAAGCTCTGGGAATACCTTGTGCATCCAGTGCAGCCAATGGTCTCATTACGTAATACGCCTTTATATCCATAAGGCTCAGAAGCTGAGGCATCTGCGAATGTCCGAATGTAACATCAATATTAGAGTGCACCTTCAAATCAATACCGGGTGCAAATTCACGCCACCGTTTTGCACCAAGCTGCATGTTGCGAATGAATGTTTCATTCCCGATATTTGTGCTTCTCACATTGCCAAACTGACCTGCACATACCGCAAGTTGGCCTTCACCAATATACTTTCTGATTTTATCAACAGAGTTCGGACGCAATTCAATGTATGGCTTAATAAGTTCCACCCAGGTATCTACATAGTAGTGATAGTCGGGATTAGTTTCAAACAGCTCCAAAACTTCATCCATTACCCGTGTGTATCGTTCAATATGCCATGCACGTGTATGCACCCATGCAATATCTGCATGAGTATACGGCATAACATGTATAGTCCCCTTAAATGTACGCTGATTCATAATATTGTTATTCTCCTTTTAGCAATATATAATCAATACCCATTATTCTACATAAAAACATCTTTTCCTTCAAAATGATTTATTTGTTCAATAAAAAACCAGAATTATCTTTTTTAGTTGGATAATTCTGGTATTTCGCTGCTTTATGACAAATTTGATGATTATGCCTTGTTCGTTTATGTTCGTTTTATAGTTATATGCCGTTGTTCTGTTTCTGCTTCTCCAATGAGTTTACTTTGCGCATTATATATATGAATGATGCAATAAACATAATCGCCACAAGAACAATCAGAACCGTTATCTTGTTTGCTCGAGTAATGGCGCCGGTTGCATTCATCAGCGGCAGTGAAAACATTGTTATTATCAGAGCGCTTCCTACTGAAATGGTATGATTCACGCGGAATACAATACCGTTTAGATAATCTTTGTTGAACAGCATTTGAAGTATAAGATACAGCTCAGATATAGCAAGACCGGCTATGAACCCTCCGGCTGCCTTTGCTCTCCAGAAAAACATTATGCTTGCAGATACAATTATGACTACCAGAAAGATGCCCGTCGCCCTAACCGCAGATTTTCCGCTGTTTGAACCGAAGTCTTTTGTGGAATTAAGCATCACGCTCATCAGCAGAGGGAATATTCCGCCCAATGCAAGTCCAAGCAGGGGATATGGTTCGGTTATATCTATACCCGATTTTCCCATTCCCATCCGCTCCGTGAATAGCCTGAGCAGTGCGGTAATTATAATAAATGCTCCCGATGACAATATGATCTGCACCATATTTATATCTGATATCTCCGATTCATTATTGTTGGAACGAAGCTGTATAATAAGCGTAATCGATGCAGTTATTCCGACAGCGCATAATGCAGCGCCGTATCCTGTCATCCATCTGAACGATAAAATCGAGGCTGCAATCAGAATCAATACAATAGCAAGCGATGTTTCTGATGCAAAAGCGTTGGATTTTCGCAGCTTTGCAGTGAGATATATCAGAATAGCGGCAGCTAATCCGGTTATAATGCAATAGAATGGATTAGCGCTTTGCAGCATGGTAGTCGATAGAAAATACGCTGCTAATGCTGTACCAATGATGAATATCAAAAATCCCACAGCTGTTATCCCTGATTTTCGCATAGCAGATGAAAAGCCTATAAATGGCATTATAACTAATCCAAAAAAGGCGCTTACAGTAAATACACCCAATGGATACAAATATCCCGGATTGGGGTTATTGCTGTATCTGTACGAGGCAATCGCTATTGCTGTTGATAATGCTGCTGCGGAAAGAAACAGTATTTCGAACGATACGGCTCTAAATTCTGATACAGGATGGGGGATATTCGTATTAGCGCTGTTTGATGTACCGCCGGCGAGATTATAGAACAGCACCGGTATCCATAAGCTTAAAGCAGCTATAAGGAAGGTATCTTCAGCAGATATTCCCATGGTATTATGATATATCGGACCGATAGATACATACGCCATTGCTAATGCAAATGCAATCATTCCTGCTGAAACAAACATCGAATGAGATATCTGTTTTCTTTTCTCCAGCGCTGTTTGCAAAACGCACAAAACCAATACTGCCAGCCATCCTGCTGCCACTGTTAAGGCAGGTACATTGGGTATCCATTTAATTATGCAGAATGTAGATATAACCGCAAGAATGAGTGTTATCAATGCAGACCATAAATAGGGTTTGCCTTTATTGGTTTCGTTCAGATTACCCGATACATTGTTGGTAATCTTGTCTTTAAACATTATAGCGCTGTAAATAATCAGAATCCCTAAAATAGGCGCAGCCCATCGGATGATAATGCTGTAATCCATGTAAAACCTCCAAATGTTCTAAATACTGAATTCAATTCTAACTTCAATATTCACGGTTATTAAATCTACTGCAGTGTTGTATATGTATCTGATGATATTAATTCCTTTGATACAACTTTCCCTGCAATAATTCGTTCTCTCCACAAAACTGCGGTGCATGTTTGTATTTTATCGGTAATTTTGTTATGCCTGCGAATTTCTTCACTGTTCTTAACTTCTGAAACAAGGTTGTATTTCTCCACAGGTCTTATTCTGCTGAGTATTCTGATTTTTAGTCTGTTCTCGTCAACTGAAGCTCGGATAGTTACAGGCTCTGAGAGACAATTCACAAATCTAAGGTCAGAAGCGCCGAATAGAACGGCAGCATCACGTCCTGGTGATACAGAACTCACCGGCTGTGAATGCGGATTTCGCTCTGTTATTTCCATTCCTGCAAGAAGCGCCGCATTGTATAATGTAGATGACACTTGGCACACTCCGCCGCCTTCTTCTTTCTCCAGCTTTCCTTTAATGATAAGCGGGGCAGAGGCGTATCCTCTTGCTGCACTGCATTTCCCCACCGAAGAATTGAAAGAGAATTCATTGTCAGGCATAATCAATTTACCGTCAATAGCTGATGCTGCCTTCCGAATATTGCATATCTGCACATGCGACCGTCCAGCCAAAGGCGTCGTAAATCCACCTATAGCTTCCTGTCTGGTTGAAGCAACCAATCTCATTAGAAACAGGATTGCAAATAGAGCAATTATCGCTGTTGATATAAGCGCAATTCGGTTTTTCATCTCACCCTAATCCTGTTTTCAGCTCCATTGCCGTTGAGTTGAGGAGCATACATCCCATAAGCGGCAGCAGGAAGCGAATTGAATTCGCCCGGTACTTCTGCTCTCATAAAGTATTCGGCTTTCCATTTACCCTGTGGAAGCTTTGTTGCAAATATGGTAGTCTTCTCATCTCGGAATTCATTGCGTGTCCAAGGAACCCATCCTTCTTCCATTCCGCTGTTGTAGTATGGCATAGCTCCATCGCTTAGCTGCTTGATGGATTCCCAGCCGGCAGGACGGGGATCTTCAATAACCACATAGTGATATTCATTTGCGCAATCCAGAGTCAATCTGCACAATATCATGTCGCCGATATTTACGCGCTTTTTGATAGGAACCGGTGAAAGATGCTTTTCGCCGTTAGCCATAATCTTGGGTTCCAAAGTGAAGTATTCACGTTTCACCTTAATGCCGGAACCAGCCGGTTTTATGTCTTCCTCTCTGCTGAAATACCGCAGAATTGATGTATAATACAGCTTGCCAGTTCCATCTCGCTTTATGCTTATCTTGTTGTTTCCTGCTTTCAGCAAATCGGATGGCACGGTTACCGTTATCTCATCTTTCCACAGATTATCTGTAGTTACTCTAATCTGTTTAACCTGTCTGCCGTTAACAGATATCTCTGCTGTATAGTATGTATTTGCAAATTCACTGTTTGCCTGTAAATACTCGCTTATTGCATATATTATGGCAGCTGTATCTTTGGTAGAGTTCCATCTGGCATTGGAGCGCTTCATGCTCAGCCATCGAATTACTTCTTCTGCCATTGGATCGTTTGGATTCCGACGAATCATAGCTCTAAGTGCATATGCGGATGCCTCCAGCGAGCTGTTTTCCCAGCCCCATCCTTCGGCAGCTTTCCATGATCGCATTCCATTGAGCAAAGTAGATTTCTTAATAATCTCGGTTGTTACCTTATCTGCGCTGCTTACTGCACCCATCTCATAGAGGGTAAGCGCAAGTATCGATCTGCCGTATACAGTCATATTAGAACGCTTATTCAATATGCTGTTCACCACATTCATATCGGCTTTGCCATTTAAGGAAAGCGCATACAGCATATATATCATCTCTGTAGAATCGGTATAAGGCGCTTTATCGGGCGTAACCTGTTTAGATGCCTTATACAGCCGATCAACCTGTTCTCTCAGTGATGCAATGCCTCTGTCAAGCATCTCTGTATCCACTTCATATCCCGCACGCTTGGCATGTGTCAATCCATACACAACATACGCCGTTGTATATGGACTGGATTCATCATCCCACCAGCCCCATCCGCCGTCAGGACGCTGGTAATTATCCAATAGCTCAAGTCCGGTTTTCACCATATCCGGCAATTTTTTCTCAAGCTCACTATCACTTCTGCCAAGATTCTTTAATGTCTCCGCGGCAATCACTGCAGGAAGGAAACGGCTCATCGTCTGTTCTACACATCCATATGGATATTCTGCAAGATATTTGAGTGATCCCAGCATTATGCCGGCAGTAGATGGAGCTATTTTAATCTGCAGATTAATAGTTTCGGGGATTGCATTCTTTGGTATCGCTGCACTTATAGTTGATTCGCCATCTACATAACCGTTAGCAGTTTCTATTTTGTTTATTCCATGAGGAATAACGGTAAATGTTGTTTCAGTTGCATCGGATTCAGTTTCGCCGTCAGCATGGATGGTTATAACTGCCTTGCCTGCTTCTTTGGCTTGCACCTGCCACTCATAACGTTGGATTTCCCCTTTTCCAATAGTAACTGTTCTATCGGTATTTCCCTGCAGTTCAAGACCGCTTGTCTCCAGCCATAAATGCACTCTCTGCGGTTTATCGGTGTAATTGTGCAGGGATGCGCCAACCGCCATGGAATCATTTTGCGTTAGGAATCTTGGCGCTGCCAATCTAACTATCAGATCCTTTGTTGCTCTTACCTTCTGGATTGACGACCCAACAGCAGTATCAGCGGTTATGGCGCGTGCCGTTGCTCTCCATGTAGTCAGTGAATCCGGAACCTGCATCTCTATTACGGCATTTCCGGATGCATCTGTTCTTATATTGGGCGACCAATAGGCGGTATCTGGAAATCTCTTGCGGACTTTCTCATCTTTACCGTCTTTATCCGCTCCTCCAAGATAGTAATCCTGGAAACTGTATGATGTAGAAACCTTATTGTATTTTGGCCCGTAGAATGCTTTTTTAATATCCTCTGTTCCGTCTTCAAGGATTGCATATATCGATTCATCAACTATTCCCAGCGATACCTCAGCGCTTACCGGTTTTCCATTCAGGTTGGTTGTTTTGATGTTGTATCTGGCAGTATCACCCGGCTTATATACATCCTTATCTGATGTTATTTCCACATTTAACAGCTTATAATCAGGCGATACATTGAAAGATTTACTGTTGGAAACAAAATTAAGTCCATCTACAAAACAGACAGATATGAATGCATTTGGAACATATTCTTCATAGGCATTGAGCGTTACCAGTGTGCTGTTGCCTTTTAGATGCAGAACCTTGTGGTAATACAAATCTTCACCTTCAACAGTTAGAAGCGCATAAACATCCTTAACCGATGAATTGATTATTATGCGGGCAGTATCACCTGCATTATAGACATTTTTGTCTCTTACAATTTCCAGAGATGCGCCTTTATACCCGCTCCCAGAGAATTCATCACCTGCGACCCATATGCTTCCTTCTCCATGAATAGTGTTCTTCTGCCTGTCTTTTGCCTCAAGCAATATACGGTAATATCCTTCCTTTGCAGGAACGAATGTATGTACAGCCATGCCATCTGCATCTGTAGTTACCTTAGCTCTGTCTACCTGCTTATATCTCACATTGTTATGAGTCCATATGCACTCATCTATCCGCACATAAACAGATGCATTTGCAACAGGATTATCATCATGGTCTATTGCTTTTACTGCAATTTCAGCGCTTTCATTTGGCTTTACTATCCATTGCTCTGTGTTTGCTGATATAGTGAATAAACCTTCGGGGACAAGCACCCGCCCGGAAGCAGATACTGTTCGGAAGCTTTTGTCGGTTACATTAACTTCTATCTTATATGAAGCATTGCCGGATTGCCCGCCTTGCGTAGGAATGCTTATGCTCAGCTTACCGTTTGCATCGGTCTTTCCTTTGCCATCTGATATGTATTCACCGTAACCATATACATCGGCATTGTAATCAGATGCAAATTCTCCATAAAACATATCATCAAAACTATTGCCATAATAATAATATTCAGGAGATTTGTATACACTATATGTTACTTCAGCATTTGAAACCGGAGCGCCAAAGTAATAAGAGGTTTGAACTGTTGCCTTTATAGGCGTGCCGGCTACAAAGTATTTCTTGTCAAAATCAATGGATACGGTAAACTCAGGCTTCCTGTATTCCGCAACAGAGAATGCAGCGGTGTGAGCATAAGTGCCGGCGCCGTTTGGTATTGCTGCTTCTATAGTGAATGTTCCTAATGGAGCGTTTTTAGAAACGGTAAACTCGCCGTTAAAGGTTCCCATATCGTTTGTGCTTGTTACGGTGTTATATATTGTCTTACCGCTTACATCCCTTACGATTATAGGTACATTTATATTCGGTGCATTTCTATAGAAGTTCTTTTGTTTTTCGCGCAAAATACCTTTGAAGCTTACGGTGTCTCCAGGACGGTATACCGGTCGGTCTGTATACATGTAACAGAAGTGAGTAGTTTCGTAATTCCAGTAACTTGCATATGATGATGCCAATGATCCGTTTTTTTCTGCAATTATGATACTGCTGTAATTATCACTGCCATCATCAAATGTAATAATTCCATCTTTGTTTGTTTTATGACTCCATAATAATTCACCGCTGCTGTATTTGTTCACACTAACATTGGCAGCCGGCTTATGTGTATTGAAATCAATGCAGTAGGTTAGTATTTTGTTTTTGGATTTCTTTGTAATAAGTCCGATATTAGATATAATATACCAGTTGTCTCTTTGAAGCTTTCCCATTTTAGCAGACACCAGATATGCCCCTAAAGCGTTAGATGGAAGCTGAACATCCTGAGCAAAGAATCCATCATCGTTTTTCTTCAACTTTACTGACCACTTTTTAACAGGCGCATCATCTGCAAAGCTCCATATACTTTGCTGATAGTTTTGTTTATTCCTTGCCAGCAGCAAAGCACGTCCGTCAATGGGATATATGGAGATTTCTGCAGCATCATCTTTGCGGCTGTATCCGCGAAGAGTTAAGTTAACCTTATGGTCAACCGGATAGGTTGAGCGCATAAGTGATGCATCTATATCAGGCTGTCTGGTTGCCATAACAATAGGTTTAGCCTTAGTGGTTTTTCCTTCCTGTACGATTACCTCTGTATAATCCATGTTGATTAAGTCTTTTGCGGAAGCATGCACCCAATAGTATCCTGTGGGCAGGTCAACAATTTTAAATCGGCCTTTTTCATCGGTAGTTGTATGCTTTAATACACCTTCAGAAGAAAGTGTAACCTTTGCATTGGCAACATATCCTTTAAACACTTCTTTGTCTCTGTGAATCACTTCACCGGTAACTATTCCTGTGGGAACTTCATTTGCTATAACGAATGCAAACACTCCGCCCAGCAAAACAGCTGCAATGAGCAGGATGAAGAATATTTTTATTCCTGTGAGGGTTTTATGAGACATTGTTTGCCTCCTTTGGCAATAATCAAATATGCGGCAAAACCACTATATGTGAATATACAAGTCGGATATTATTATTATTCTATGATAATATATAAATATCCTAATGTAAAGAGAATTTATAAAATTATTATGCAGGAATATTTCCAAGCTTACGGATAATTGGAATGAATCTGTATCTTAATAATGGAGCATAAATAGATAATGCATGCAGGGCAAAGTATTGAATGGTGTATTTTGATGGACAATATAGCCGATTTGTAAAATGCCGGCTGAGGAAATGATTTAATAAAATGGCGGAGCGAGTGGGATTTGAACCCACGAACAGGTTTAGCCTGTTACACGATTTCCAGTCGTGCTCCTTCGGCCGGACTCGGACATCGCTCCATAACACTGTATTTTATGCACAGGAATTGTATCACACTAAGCACAGCGTGTCAAATCACAATTGGACTGCAGGGGCATCCAACCATCAGCAAAATTGTATCTGCCTGCTGAATGTATAAGATGCTTTTCGTAAAAGCAAGTTATTCTAAATAGAAAAGTCTGATATTTAGAATATCAGACTTTATCATATCTGCAAATAAACAATGCTGATTAAATAAACAGGTTCACATTGCCAGATTCCGCTTTATCCAAATACATGGCAACTCCGCCTAAATCCACACCGTCTATCAGCTCTTCCTTCTTTATTCCCATAAGATCCATCGACATTGAGCATACTACCAAATGGACTCCCGATCTCTGTGCGGTCTTTATCAACTCAGGAAGTGACGGCACGTTCTTTTTCTTCATTATGCCTTTGATAATAAGCGATCCAATTCCCAGCATATTCATGTTAGACAGTTCAAGATCGTCTGCCCCTCTTGGCATCATCCATCCAAATATAGATTCAATGATGTTTTTCTTCACCTTCACAGGTTCAGGCTTGCGCAGGATGTTTATTCCCCAGAATGTGAAAAACATGGTAACTTCGCTGCCCATTGCAGCTGCACCATTTGCTATTATAAATGATGCTATAGCCTTATCCAAATCTCCACTGAACACTACTATTGATTTTTTCTTTGAGTCAGCAGAGTCCAACTGCTTTGCTGGCGCTGCGCCTTTTTGAACAACTGCCTTATATATGCCGTTCTGAGTATCTAAACTTATGAGTCTATTTCCGGTACTGTTGCACCACGAACTGATATCTTGTGCAAACCCGGAATCATTGCTTGATATCTCAATGGCTTCACCGTCTTTTATAAGTTTTATCTCATTTGCTATCCGAAGTATAGGGCCGGGACACTGTAGTCCGCATGCATCTATTGCCTTAACAATGTTAGCAGGCTCAGTTTCTTTGGATGCCGGCATTGATATGTTTGCATCTGTTGTTTCAGTTATAGTTTCCGGCGGCTGTGGAAGCGCATCTGTTGCCATTGTGTAGGTCTTATATCCGCCGGTTAGATTGCGGCATTTGAAACCCTTTTGTTTCAAAATCCTGCAGGCAAGATATCCTCTCAATCCAACTTGACAGAATACCAACAGCTCTTTATCGGATGGCAGCTCACCAATTCGGTCTCTTAACTGCTGCAGCGGAATATTGATTGATCCGGGAATTGTTCCAAGCATATTCTCCTCTGCAGTTCTAACATCAAGTAAAATCTGATTGTCTGATGGCGACAGCATATCGTTGGTATGACAGATATCAACATCTCCCCTTATGAAGTTGGATGCTGTATATCCGGCATAGTTGACGGGATCTTTTGCCGATCCATACGGAGGCGCATAGGACAGCTCCATCTCTTCAAGGTCGAAAACGGTTAGCCCTGCCCTTATAGCCGCTGCCATAACATCAATGCGCTTATCTACACCGTCCAGCCCCACACCCTGAGCGCCGAGAATCTTCCCATCATCTGGGTCAAAGAGAACCTTCAGGCTTATCTGACTTGCACCCGGATAATAACTTGCATGACATGTTGGATGAATATAAATCTTTTCGTAATTTCTGTTTATCCGTTTGAGGGTTTTCTCATTATTGCCAGTCATGCCTGTAGTAAGATCAAATATCTTGCATATTCCGGTACCTTGTGTTTTCTTATATACGGAATCTCTTCCCATAGCGTTATCGGCAGCTATTCTGCCCTGCTTGTTGGCAGGTCCCGCAAGAGGAACCAGCGCTGCAAACCCGCTTACAAAATCTTTAACTTCAACTGCATCGCCCACTGCATAAATATCCGGGTCGCTTGTAAGCATATGATCATCAACAAGGATTCCGCCGCGTTCACCAAGCGCCAATCCTGCGCCTATCGCCAGCTTTGTTTCGGGTCTAACCCCTATAGCCATTATTACAAGACCCACATCAAGCTTCTCGCCTGTGCTCAGATTTACACCTACATATTCGTCCTGTTCTGTGAAGCTTGTTACTGATGTTTCCAACCTCAAATCTACGCCGTTCAATTTCAGCTGTTGATGAATGGGAGCAGCCATCTCTGGATCTAATGACGCCATTACTTGCGGAGCAAGCTCAACAAGAACAACATCAATGCCCAATTCTCTAAGGGCTTCTGCCATTTCCAAGCCTATGTATCCGCCGCCAATTATAAGGGAGTTTGTGGGCTTGTTATCTTTAATCAGGCGAATTATCTTATCCATATCACTCATGGATCTCAGAGTGTGTATTCTTGGGTTATCCACTCCGGGTAGCGTTGGTATTATAGGTTCGGCGCCCGGGCTTAAAATCAACTTGTCATAGGATAAACCCTGTTCCTCACCGGTCAATTTGTTTTTTACAATTACCTGCTTGCTGCTTCGGTTGATTTGAATTGCCTCGGTGTTTATTCGTACATCAATCCGCAGGTTTGCATAAAGTGTATCTGGAGTTTGCACCAAAAGACGCTCTCTGTCGGCTATTGCTCCGCTGATATGATATGGAAGTCCGCAATTTGCAAATGATACAAATTCGCCGCGCTCAATAAGAATAATCTCAGCATCTTCATTCAATCTTCTTGCACGTGCAGCAGCCGATGCTCCCCCTGCAACTCCACCGATTATAACAAGCTTCATTTTGTCTGACATTTTATGCTCCTTATGGCATTGAAATTATTTGTTTTTTGAACAAATTGCACTAATGCACTGCAGCAGTTCGGGCAGCTTATTGGATATTATGCTGTAGTAAACAGATCGTCCGCTGCGCTTGCTGGTTAAAAGTCCGCATGATTGCATTAAGCGAAGATGCTCACTTATCTGATGCTGCTGAATTCCGCATATGTCGGCAATTTTATATACAGGAAATTCACCTTGCATAAGTATATCTGCAATCCGCAATCGAACAGGATGTGCCATAACCTTAAGGTATGTAGCAGAATCTTCCAATATATCAAATGATATTAAATTCAAATCTTTCTTATTTTCAGCCATTTTATCTTTCAAATATCCAAATATCGATATGTTACGATATGATAATACATCATTTTGCACATTGTCAAATCTTTAAAGAATTAGATAAGTGAACTGACATTAACAAAAATCCCATGTCGCGATATATACATATTCATCAATATAATCATAATTTCATGTTTTGCAGAAGGATATATCGCTTTGCCCGTCATACCTGTTTCTTGAGTTAACATGTAAATTATTGACAACAAATTGCTTATTGTATACCATAATACCTAACATTTATGGTGATATATGTAATTTTTACAAATATAGAATATCACATTGTAAAACATGGAGAGATAACCATGAAGAAAAAAATTATGTTTGCCACAGTAATGCTGTTTGTAATTTTAGCAATACCCCTTAGTATCAAGATGTTAAAGCATGTAGACCAGGATGTTGAACTCTATAAAGAGGCGAAAATTGTAGAAACAGAGTCAGACTTTGCAGCTGCACTTAAAAATGATGGCTGGATATTTGCTAAAGGTAAATTGACGGGCAGAGCGCCTGTAGAAGATCTTAATCTTGATGGCAAACGTCTCTGGGGAGACTATGGATTTTTTGACAGAGTGTTTTTTGCCAACAGCACAAAAAAAGCAAAAGAAGCTCTGCAAGGGGACTTCCTGCAGGTGCGTATTGAAATTGGTCCTGTAAGTTTATCAGATACCGGGCAGTATGTGATGGATATTCAGAATACTGTTTATGCAAAGGCAGACAAAGTAAAATTTTTAGGAAAAGAATTTTCCACAAGCGGCAATACAATTCTAAACTATGGATTTGATGAGGTTTATCCATTCCCTAAGGCGAAAAGCACATCTCCACAATACAAAATGCAGATGCAAAAAAGCCCCAAAAGCGGATGGCTTAAAGTCCATGTGCAAGATGGAAATGTAGTGAACAAGGATCTTACTTTGCTGTCTGAGGAAGGCATGAAATATATCCGTGATGCCAGCGAAGGAAAAACAAACAAATCAGATGCTGTAATTGGCTTCTTGTTTTTCTGGGCAATGCTTCTGGCTATAGTTTTAGCGCTTGAAAACAAATACATCCCTTCCAAAAATTAACGGATTCCAAATCTAAGTCAGAGAAATCATTTCTCTGACTTAGAACACATTCCCTCTATCAAATCGCCATTGATTCAACAGATAAGCTGCATCATTGTATAATAGAACCCACTCCTTCAATCTCAACTATCCTTGGGCCGCGTTTTGGTTCAAGCTTGGAATCATACTGATCAAACTCTGCCCTGAAATACTTACCTATAAACGGCTCCTTAAATACAACTCCTCTAACCGGCAATTCACCCATTCCGTGTTTATACACAAATGGATGCTCAGGTGTGTATTCATC
>JAPXND010000017.1:0-28798 GCA_033808695.1 Armatimonadota bacterium | reverse complement strand
GGTTTAAGGAGCGAGAGGCAGATCCATATAAGAAATGGAAGATTACTGCTGATGACTGGCGCAACAGGGAAAAGTGGGATGAATATTACACAGCCGCAGAAGATATGTTTAGAAGAACCAGCACAAGAAACTGTCCATGGAATCTCATTCCTGCCGAATCTAAGCACTATGCACGGGTTGAAACAATAAAGATAGTGGCTCAAAAAATGAGAGCGGCTTTAAAGAAATATGAATCGGAAGGGTAATTCATGAATTGCGAACGTGTTGAGCAGCTGATTAGGGAGCTGTTGATTGAAATAGGCGAAGATCCTAACAGAGAAGGACTGCTTGCTACACCTCAGCGTGCAGCAAAATCGTGGAAATTTCTCACATCCGGATATAGTGCCAATATTGATGACATTATAAACAATGCTGTATTCACCCAGGAAATGAATAATATGGTGATAGTAAGAGACATTGAGCTTTACAGCATGTGTGAACATCATATGCTGCCATTTTATGGGCGATGTCATATTGGATACATTCCGCGTGAAGGCAGGATACTGGGAGTAAGCAAGCTGGCAAGAGTGGTTGACGTATATTCCAGAAGGCTTCAGCTTCAGGAGCGTTTGACGGAACAAATAGCCAAATGCGTAAGGGATACGATACAGCCGGAAGGTGTGGGTGTGATAATAGAGGCGCATCACCTGTGCATGATGATGCGCGGTGTAGAGAAGCAGAATTCAATGATGACCACATCGGCGGTACTTGGAAGCTTCCGTAAAGAAGAGGCAACAAGAAATGAGTTTCTTGCCTTGATAAATCGTCCGTTAAATAAATAGTTGAATGAATCGGAGCGCTGATGATGAAGACGATATCCGTAATTATTCCTGTGTTTAATGTAGAAAAAATAATTGCAAGATGTCTTGATGCTCTTACATGGGCGGATGAGGTGGTTGTTGTAGATATGTTCAGCACCGATCGCACAAAAGAGATATGCGAATCTTATGCTAATGTAAAGTTTCTGCAGAATAAAGATTACATTTATGCAAACATTAACTACGGAATGGATAACGCCATAGGTGATTGGATAATGCGGTTAGACAGCGATGAAGTTGTTACTCCGGAGCTGGCTGCCGAGATAAAAGAGAAGCTGCTGATGAAAGAAAACGATCCAAACTCATGGTATTGGGTTGCAAACAGAGTGTACTTCTTTGGAAAATGGATAAAATTCGGACCGGCGTATGACCCGCGCAGCAAGGGTAAAGGATTTGGATATCGCAAACAGATATTCAAGAAAGGCACCGCCAGATACGAATGCAAAAGAGAACATGAAGATATAGTTACAACAGGCTCTTGTGGATATATACACAGTCATTATGACCACTACTCTCATGCGGATATAAGCGCCTGGATATCTAAGATGAATTACTACACCGACATGGATACAGAGCGGGTGGACAATAACACATCAAGATTAACTAATGCATATGCAATCCGCATGTTTGCTGCACCGATTATAACATTTTTAAGGCTTTATATCGGACGTTACGGCTACAAAGATGGAATGCATGGATTGGTTGTATGCGGCTTGAATGCCTGGTACAGTTTTATCGATCGGTCAAAAGCATGGGAAAAAAGCTGGAAAGCACATAACAAGGTTGAAGGCAGTATTGCAAATGAATAAATTTTCCCTTAAACTCTCCGTTATTATCGTTAATTGGAACACAAAAGAGCTGCTTAGAAAAAGCATACAATCAGTTTATGACATTGCAGGAACATATCCATATGAAGTGATAGTTATTGACAACGCTTCAGATGACGGCAGTGCAGATATGGTGGCAGATGAATTCCGTGATGTAATGTTAGTAAGAAGCAAAGAGAATTTGGGGTTTTCTGCCGGCAACAATGTTGGAATGCAGCTTGCGTCAGGCGAATATTTCCTTCTTTTGAACCCTGATGCTGAATTGAAAACAAATGCTGTCCGGAATATGATAG
This sequence comes from Armatimonadota bacterium, assembly GCA_033808695.1. Classification (GTDB taxonomy): domain Bacteria; phylum Armatimonadota; class UBA5829; order DTJY01; family DTJY01; genus JAPXND01. The sequence goes on along the minus strand of JAPXND010000017.1, from coordinate 26,821 downwards.
AATTTGCAGATGAACACCCAAGAGCAGCATTTATTGGACCGAAGCTTTTGAACAGCGACGGATCACTTCAAAAGAATGGACGGAAATTCCCTTCATTCTTACGGGAAATCTCTGAACTAACAAGAATCCACAAGTGGTTTTGGAATTATTATGATCTGAATATGGGCTGGGGGCGTGTGGATTTTGATAAAATAACGCAGGTAGATGAAGTATCCGGTGCGTGCATACTGGCTCGAAAAGCGGCAGTAGATGAAATCGGTCTTTTGGATGAGCGATTCTTCATGTATTATGAAGAGACGGATTGGTGCAAGCGGGCTAAAAAAGCAGGATGGGAAGTTTATTACCTTCCAACCGCAGAGGTAATCCATCATTGGGCAGCCGGGGCAAAGCAGATTGGGCTTAAAGGGAGCAGGATTTTTCATAGAAGTCAGTATCTGTATTTTGGAAAGCATCATGGAATTATCCAGGCATTCATTCTAAAAGCTGCATCAAGTATGCTGATGCTTGTTTTACAGATAAACAGCATAGTTAAAAGAGCAAGAAAATGAAGATAGGTATGCTCACCAGTGTTAGTGAGAAGTGCGGAATTGCACAATACTCACGGGAATTGCGCAAAGGATTTGGTCAATCTGCTGAAATAGAAGTTGTTCCAGTGCGAGCTGCGGATGTTTCATGGAAGCATTACATAAACGAATCATCCAGGCTTCTTAATATGCGCGATGTTGTGCATATCCAACATGAATATTCATTTTGGGGGAGTATACTCCCCGGAAAGAATATGTATTTCAGGCACTTGAAACAGATAAAGCCTCCAAAAGTAATAACTGCACATACTCTTGATACTGCCGTAAATATGCTGAATGCTTCAAAAGCAGGCGGAGCAGCACAAATCATAAAGAGAATCATTGCAAAGATTCCAAGCTTTATTGAAGAAGTGGAATATGATGTATTTGATAAAGCGGAGCTGATAATAGTCCATGATAATCCGTCAAGAGATATACTTTTAAGGCGCGGAATATTAGACAAGAAGCTGAGAGTTGTACCAATGGGAGTTCCTGAGCCTTATGTAAAGCATGGGCTTGATGATGAATTCCGCAGAAAAAACAATCTGCTGGGGAAAAAGCTGATTGTTATATTCGGTTTTATTCGACCGGGACGCGGATATGAGCAGGTAATTGAGCTTCTGCCTGATTTAGACAAGCGCATAAATTTGGTAATAGCCGGCGGGATTCAAACAAAAGAACAAAAGGGTTATCTTGCTCAGTTGAATGAAAAGATAGAAGATGAACAGCTTGGCGGCAGAGTAACAATAACAGGCTACCTCAGCAATGAAGAAGCCACGGGAGCAATACAGTCAGCCGATTTGGTTCTCTGCTCGCAGGAGGCGGGTACCGGTTCATACTCAGTACAGGTTGCACTTGGGCATGGAAAACCCATATTGGCATCGGATTTACCGTGCTTTACCGATATGGAAGAATCCTATGGGTGCCTCATGACTTACAGGAATGGCAATCGTGCCGACCTATTCCAGAAAACAAGAACGCTGCTGATGGATGAAGAGCAGGCAGCATTGCTTGCTCAATCAGCCAAAGATTATGCTGAGTCGCACACATGGGGCAAGATTGCAGAAAAGACACTGCTGATCTATAAAGAATTATACAATCCTGTTAGTTGAACAACCAAATTTGCGATACAGCATACAGCTAATGTAAAATATCTTAACAAAACAATTCAGAATGTGAAGCATATATGCAGATTGATTTATGGCAGTGGCTGTTAGGAGGAATAGCAGCCCTTCTTGTTGGCATTTCTAAAACCGGCATTCCAGGCGCCGGAATACTTGTAGTTCCACTATTGGCAGCAGCATTCGGCGGACGGCAGTCTGTAGGAATCATGCTGCCAATGTTAATCTTTGGCGATATATTCGCAGTGGCATGGTATAAGCGTCATGCACAGTGGGACAAACTGATAAAACTGCTTCCATGGGTAATAATAGGAATGGCGGCAGGCGGATTAGCGCTTTGGCTGATGGGGAAAATTGAATCAAGCAGGGATTACATGAATATTATTATAGGTATACTTGTGCTTATAATGCTTGCACTTTATTTTCTTCAAGGACGGCTTGGTGAACAGCTGACCCCAACATCCAAGATTGGAACTGCATCTACGGGTATTTCAGCAGGATTTGCAACAATGGTATCCAACGCTGCTGGTCCTGTGATGCAGATATACATGGCTGCTCATAAAATGCCAAAAAAGCAGTTTATGGGAACAATTGCCTGGTATTTTTTCATCATCAATCTCAGCAAGCTTCCGGTGTATGTGATATTAAGCATTAATAATCCAAAAAAACCTTTGATAACATGGGAATCGCTTAAGATAAATTTGATTGTAATACCAATTATTCTGATGGGTGTATTTATAGGAAAATGGATACTGCCGCGTATATCTGAGAAGGCATTCAACAACATTGTTTTGATACTGGCAGGATTAGCAGCCATTAAGCTGATAATTGGATAAGTCTAACTGAACAGAATGTTTATATCATCAAACGAAAGATTTTTGATGAAATTTTTCTCCACTGATACAATTTGATCTGATAAGGCTTTTTTGTTTTCCTGCAGGATTAGAATTTTTTCCTCTACAGTATCTTTCGCTATCATTTTTTGGATGAACACCGGCTTATCCTGCCCTATTCTATGAGTTCTATCACTTGCCTGACGCTCAACTGCCGGATTCCACCAAGGATCCATATGTATAACATGGTCTGCTGCTGTAAGATTCAGCCCTACTCCGCCGGCTTTCAGGCTTAGAAGGAAGAAATTGATAGAAGGATCGTTCTGGAAGCGGTCAATCCTTGCCTGCCGGTCTTTGGTTTCCCCATCCAGATAGACATAGTTGAATCCAGCTTTTTTAATGTCAGCTTCAAGGAGATGGAGCGCGGATGTAAACTGGGAGAAAACCAATGCTTTTCGCCCTTCTGATTTAAGAGTTTCCAGAATCTCCATAACAGCTTCGAACTTTACAGATGGACCGATGTAATCTGAGCTTATAAGCTTCGGATTGATGGATATCTGCCGAAGTCTGAGCAGTCCCTCAAGAATTTTCATCCTTACTGCAGGAGAATCGCCGTCTTTCATGATGCCAAGTAATATTGCCCTGTAGTTATCTCTCCATTTAGCGTAGAATTTCTTTTGAGAGCTTTCCATTTCACAATAGATGATGCTTTCTGTTCTTAAGGGAAGCTCCGGTGCAACCTGTTCTTTTGTTCTGCGGAGGATAAATGGATGAACAAGCGCTTTCAGCTGAGCTGCGGATTCTTCATCTTTATCCCGCTCTATGGGGATGCTGAACTCCGATTTAAAGAATTCGCTGCTGCCTAACATTCCGGGATTAACAAAAGCAAACTGCGACCATAGATCCATGGTAGTGTTTTCAACCGGAGTACCGGTCAGCGTGAGCCGATGATCACACTTAATGCATCTTGCAGCTTTGCCTGTTGCAGAGAGCGGATTTTTAATCGCCTGAGATTCATCCAGTATTGCATAGTGGAAATTATATTTGCGAAGCTTTTCAATATCCCGGCGCATTATTCCATAGGTGGTAAGAATGATATCATATTGGTTAAAGTCATTTACATCGCTTATGCGTTCCAATCCAGAATGAATATGCACTTTAAGGTTAGGAGTAAATTTTGCAGCTTCACGCTCCCAATTAATAAGAAGAGAACGGGGCATTATAATAAGATCCGCAGATTTAGCATGTCCATTTTCGCGAAATGATTGAAGCAGCGCCAGTGTTTGAATTGTCTTACCTACACCCATATCGTCGCATAAGCATCCGCCAAATTGATAATCATGGAGAAAGTGCAACCAGTGATAGCTGAAGACCTGATAATCACGGAGGATGCCTGCAAAATCATTCGGCAGCGGTTTTGACTCAATGCCCTTGAATTGAAGAAGCTGTTCTTTGCGCTGATTGTATAATGCATCCAACTCAAATTGGTCAATTTCATCCAGTATGGAATCAATGAGGGCAATTTGAGAAACAGAAACCTTCAGTTTATCATCATGAGTTTCAGTTAAATTCAATATCCTGCGGAACTTTTGGAACCACTCATCGGGGATATGTCCCATTGATCCGTCTGCAAGCTTGATAAAACGCTTATTCTTTTTAACTGCCTTTTTCAAATCGGCTATTGATACCCTGATATCGCCATAATTTACAATCATATCAACATCAAACCAATCAATGCCTGACGAGATATTCATTGATATTCTTGGTTTGTTTTTGTTGAGCTTAACGCTTTTAATGTTTTCCTCGCCATATACCTCAAATCCATTTTCCGATAGTTTAGGAATGTATGAATACAGAAAATCCAGTGGTGATACATTGCTTCTTAATACAAAATTGCCGGGACTTGCGCCCTTTTTCAGTCCAAACGAGCTTGCAAGCGTTTTGTGAATCTGTTCCTCTTGAAGAGGTTTTCTGTGTATTTTTAATATAGAGCTGTTTTCGTAGTTAGACTTAATGCTTACAAAGGGAAGTTTTTTATCATACAACAGCTCGTGTTCACCATAAATAAATCGGAGCTCTGCGTTTAGAGTGTCATTTTCCTGGCGGAGGTATATCCGCGGTTTAGGATTTTCTCTGAGATCAATCCAGTTTTTAATGAAATTTCCGGTGATAGTATATTTCTCAGCCATGCTCTGAAGATAGAGAGATGTAAAATCATCTATATCAGAATAATCGATATGTATGTCATCACTGATTAAGGCAGTGAGCATGGGGGTCTTTTCTATTTGCACCAACATGTTGTCCAGAATAAACCAGCTGCCCGATTCTGATATTTGATGTATATTTTCATCCCGCAGTTTGTATTCAGCGCCATTGGATATAACGGAGCCTGATATACAAATGCCCCGCTCTGTTTTATCTATTGAGATTATAAGCTGTGCATTATCAATACAAACATTCAAAGGCTGCTGCAGAGGGTCAGACTCGGCGCCTAAATAGATAAGACTGTCTTTCAGCATAGGAATGAATATATCTATGGCGCTATTAGACTGCATATAGGGTTTTTCGCGGTCTATCAGGAGTGACAAGAGTGTAGTATGAATTGGCAGGGCATAAGTATATTGCGCAAGGTATCGCTTATCATAGATAGGCTTAACCGCTGCAGAAAGGTTTTTGGCACGAATAAGTTCCCTCATGTCATTGATGTTATCAGGCAGCTCCGATTGAAAGCAGGTTTCTGATAAAGAGTATGGCTTAATCTGCCATTCACCAGAATTTTGGATGCTGAAAAGGAGTATGCTTGATTTTTTTTGCGACCTTGCAGGTGTTTCAAGGATTTTGGAGCTGTTGAGTATGCTGCGCCAGCTGATTACCGGGTTTTCTAACTTGTAATCTCTCAAGGCAAGCAGCGCCGATACCTTGTGTTTGCAGAGCAGCATTGGCATGGAACTGGCATGAGGACAATTGCATATAATTTGAAAAGGATAAGGTTTAGCAGGTTTATCAAACTGCATGGTAACAATGTAAGGAAAAGACATGCTGTCGGCAACTTTCATCATGGCGCATTTGCTGTCTATGCTGACAATTTTAACTCGTTTCATGTTGTAGTATTTTATTCCGCGCTGGATGATGTTTGAAGCTGCAAATCTAAAAAATGCATCCAGATTAAGTTCGCTCATTGGTATTCCTGCCAAGATAAATAAGAATCATAAAGTATATTATATCATTTAACGGCAGCTGCTTTCAAAGCAGAATGATGATAGACAGATTCTTTGCACAAGGGAAAATTTGATTGTGAAGGATTTATTGCACTTATTATTGTATATTACTTACACCAAGATTCAAATACAACATAGATATAAGGAGTAATGATTATGTATAAGGTAATGGCAACAATTTACATCTTGATGGCAGCAATATCGTGTGCATTTGCTGTTGATTTAAATGTGAAAGACTATGGCGCCATTGCAAATGGCAGCACAAATAACACTGAAATTTTTCAAAAAGCGCTGGATGACGCATATAATGCCGGCGGAGGGAAAGTTCATGTACCAGCCGGAAATTATAAAATTCATTCCCACTTGCGAATTCCTCCAAATACAACATTGGTGGGTGAATGGGAAGCTCCACCAGCGCCATCAAGGCTGTCGCCTGAAATGAAAAATATTTCGCCGGATGTAGACATGGAAAAGCGTCCTCTCACCGGTACAGTATTGCTGGCAGTTGAAGGTCAAGGCAGTGAAGGCGGACCATCGTTTATAACTATGGAACGGAATTCAACACTTAAAGGTATAACAATTTACTATCCAGAGCAAGTTTACCATGAGTCGCCTCATGCATATCCATGGACGGTAAGCGGTATTGGCGACAACATAAGCATTATAGACTGTCTATTTGTAAATCCTTATAATGCAGTAGATTTTGGCTCAAATCCATGTGGAAGACATCTGATACGCAATCTGTATGCACAGGCAATTAATAAGGGAGTATTTATAGATAAATGCTATGATGTAGGAAGGCTTGAGAATATTCATCTATGGCCATTTTGGACCGCTCATGTATTGACAGGTGAAGATACTAAAGCCATTAGCGAATGGACGGAAAAGCATGGAACAGCATTCATTCTCAGCAGAAGTGACTGGGAATATGTATCCAACTGTTTTGCCATATCATACTATCAAGGATTCCATTTCAAAACATCAGCGCCAGATGGACCGGGCAACTATCTATTCTCACAGTCGGGCGCGGATGGATGTGATATTGCTGCAAATTTTGAAGAGCTTCAAGCACACAGCGGGGTAAGCTTCACCAATTCACAGATGTTTGGACGGATATTAACAGGAGAGAATAACCATGCTCCTATAAGGTTTTCATCGTGCGGGTTCTTTGGGGCTGCAATTGTGAAAGAGAAACCAGACCAAGAAGTTATAAAAGTAGAAGGTCATGGTCGTATATCCTTCGATAACTGTCACTTTTATGCAATTAATGGAAAAACCGCCACACCGGTATTCATCAGGCAGACAGGAGGAAGGCTGAACGTTAACAACTCACTTTATATGGTTAATGTATTCCTAGATCCTATCCCCCTTGTGGTAGAAGAGGGAGCAATATCAACGGTCTATGCGCAGAATGAACTCTATACCGCCAAGCGTGTAGTGAACAACAAGAAAAAATCCAGCAGAGTGATAATCAAAGACAATATTTACAGCGACACAAAATAGAAAAATACTACTGCCCGCATTGTTAATAATAACTATGCGGGTTTTTTATTTGCTTATTATGACTATCCATTTTAATGATTTATTTGTAACTTAATGTTTTTTAAATCGTATTAAGTTACAACAAATGGATAAAATGGAAGTGAAACCTTATGAAAAACTTCAAAACGATTGTGTTTTTTGGTGTTTTATTGCTGCTTTATATTATTCCCCTGCAAGCTGATACAAATATAACCCCGGAACAAAAAGCAGCATGGAAGACTATATCTAATGATACAAGCGGCTATATAATATGGGAATCTAGCAGAACAGGTTCGTGGCGAATTTGGCGCCGCAATCTGGATGGATCGAATCTGAGACAGATCAGTCCTGAAGAGAGCGGAAGAGATCACTACTGCCCCCATATATCCCCCAATGGAGAAAGAATAATCTATATAAGCTACCCTAACGGTAAAAACTCATACGATTCACAGTCTGAAAAAGATGACAACTATATGCATATAATGAATTCTGAAGGAAAGTATGACAGAATTTTAGTTAAGGCACGTGCATATGGTGAAGACCGCGCTGCCGTATGGATTGACAACGACAATTTTATTTTTATTGACAGCAACGGTTATACAAGTGAATTCAATATATCATCTGGCGAGAGCAAAATATTATCTAAAGAAACAAAAAGCGGGTTTGGCTGGTTAATAAACATAAACAGAACATTTGCTGTGCCGGGATGGCCTGCATCGTTTAACCCGTTTGATGCATCAACTGGGAAAATAACTCCTGCCCGTGAACTTGGCGGCTGTCAACCATACTTTTCCAGAGACTGCAAATGGGGATACTGGATGGGAAGGGGCGGCGGTCCTATCAATAAGTATAATCTTGCAACCGGGGAGATATCACCCATATTAGGCAGGAATGATCCCCGAATGCCTGCAGAGAGAAACTATTTGTATTTTCCCATGCTTTCCAGCAATCAAAAGCTTATTGTTTTTGGAGCATCGCCTAACCAGCATGATCATTTTAATTCTGACTATGATATATTTGCAGCAAAAATAAATCCAGATACACTTGAGATAATCGGATCGCCTGTTAGGTATAGTTTTGATCCTGCCTGTGACAGATTTCCAGATGCATATGTGGAAGATTTGGAGCTTGGTGAATATGCTGGAGAAGCTCCTTTCAGTGTTAAGATAGTTTCGCCAAAGATAACATCTGAGGATTGGGAATGGGATTACGGTGATGGGAGCTTTGGCAAGGGTGTATCTGCATCGCATACATACAGCAAGCCCGGACAGTATTTGGTGAAGGCTAAAAAGAACGATGTTACGCTTAGAGGAAATGTAACAGTAAATCCCAGGCGGCCGCCAAGAATGATAAGTGCATCATTAGAAGGGAATAACAGAATCCTTTTGATGTTTGATGAGCCTGTAGATATATCTAAGGCGAAATTTGGACTTGCATCGAAGAATAAGATAATCAAAAAGAGTCTTGCTGATGGGAACAAAAGCGTTGTTATCCAGCTGGAATCGGAAGTAAAACAGAATGACACTATATTCATAAAGCAAATAAGAGATGCTGCTCAGGCGCCAAATACTATGCCCGACACGTCGGCTGAGATTAAAACTCATAAATGGCCGTTTAATGATAACGGATTGCTGTTCAACTGGTCGGGCAAGAATGGTGTATATACAAACCTGCCTGAGTTATTTTCAATCAATGCAGATGGAAAAGCGGCTTACGACAACAACTACTCTATGATAACAAAAGGCGGATTATTTATAGCGCCCGAATTGGGTGATTATCTTACAACATCAATTACTAAAACAAATCAGCTTACAATAGAATTGGTAATAAGAACAGATAGTATTAATCAGGAAGGACCTGCAAGGATATTAACATTATCATCCAGTCCAAGATCTCGGAATTTCACTATTGGGCAGAGCAACAACAGAATTGTGCTAAGACTGCGAACACCGCAAACAGGATTAAATGGCAGCAACCCAGAGATTGACCTGTGTTCGATTGATGCAGGAAAACCTCTTCATTTAATTGTTGCCTATTCACCTGGCAAATTGGCTTGCTATGCTGATGGCAAGACAGTAGTTAATACCAATTCAATTCAAGATGATTTCAGCAATTGGGGTGCACAGGAGTTTGCAATTGGTAATGAATTGACAAAAGATAGAACCTGGCATGGCGCTGTAGATGGCATATCTATATATAACAGAGCAATGTCCACCGAAGAAGCATTGCATAATTACAATAGTTTTATAAGTTTAAATCCTATAAAAACTATACCTTTGATGGAAGTAACTGCGAAACTAATAAAAACATCTAAAACGCCGACACTTGATGAAATTAAGCCATATAGAGAAGGTTTAGTTTTGTATGAGTATGAAATAGAAAAAATTGCACAGGGCAATATTAAATCTAAGAAAATAAGAGTTGCACACTGGGCAATTTTGGGCGGAGAGAATATATTAAGAAAAGATTTGAAGAATGGCAGCAGTGTTAATATGTTCATTCAGCCATTTGAGCTGAATCCTCAACTTGAAAGCATCTACATGTCTGATTCTTTGGAGATAGACCCGGATATACCCATATACTATGATGTTGATTTCTAATATCCATACCATCGGAGATAAAAGTGGTTTTTAGTTCTCACATTTTTATATTTTATTTTCTTCCTGCGGTGTTATTAGCCTATTATATATCACCAAGAAGATGGAAGCATTTTATATTAACAGTATTCAGCTATTTCTTTTACGGCTGGTCTAATCCATATTTTGTTATTTTGATGCTGTTTTCAACATTTGTTGACTATATAAGCGGACTTGCAATAGCAAAAAAGTCAATTTCAAAGGATGATGCTCCTGTACATCAACTTGAGGCAGGAGGAAGCAGAACCAGATGGCAAAAAAACTGGTTGATAGTTTCGATGGTTACAAATTTGTCATTGCTGGGATTTTTTAAGTATTTCAATTTCAGTGTAGATAATTATAATGCCTTTATGGCGTTTTTAGGATTATCGCATTTGGAACTTGATGCAGTAATGCGTGTTACCCTTCCCTTAGGAATAAGCTTTTACACGTTTCAATCCATGAGTTATATAATTGATGTATACAGAGGGCACACCAGGGTGATGCGCAATTTTATTGATTTTGCCTGCTTTGTTTCTTTGTTCCCTCAGTTAGTAGCTGGTCCAATAATCAGATTTTCAGAAATAGCAGATCAACTGCAAAACAGAACGCACACATTAGATAAATTCGCTCGTGGAGCAGCTATGTTCTCTGTGGGCATGGCGAAGAAGATTATAATTGCAAATCCCTGCGGCAAAATAGCTGATACTGCATTCGATGCCGGATCTATAGGCATGTTGGATTCCTGGTATGGCGTTATTGCTTACGCATTTCAGATATATTTTGATTTCAGTGCATATTCAGATATGGCAATTGGATTAGGACTAATGTTTGGGTTTATGTTTCCCAAGAACTTCGACATGCCATATAAATCACAATCTATAACAGAATTCTGGCGCAGATGGCATATATCTCTATCATCCTGGCTCAGAGATTATCTATATATACCATTGGGAGGAAACAGGAAGGGTAAAAATCGCACATATATCAATCTTATGCTTGTAATGCTTTTAGGCGGATTGTGGCATGGTGCAGCATGGAATTTTGTTATATGGGGCGGTATTCATGGTGTAATGCTTGCTTTTGAGCGAAGTCAGGGCAAAACCAGCTTCTACAATAAAATGCCTAAGGTTATACGAACAGCTATAACATTCTTTATTGTTCTTATTACATGGGTGTTTTTCAGAGCCGAGGATCTTCACAGCGCAGGCTTGTATCTTTCCAGCATGTTTGGCATAGGATCAGCACAGCCGGGGGCAGGGCTTATCGGTGGAATAATATATCAGCCCTATTATATTTTGAGTATACTTGCAGCAGCGATTTTAACCTGGGGATGGACGGATACCTGGTATTGGACACAGAAATTAACATATAAAAAGGCTGCAGGATGCGCTGCATTGCTTTGGGCATCAATAGGGCTGCTGTCTACACAGGCATATAACCCTTTCATCTATTTTATATTTTAGGCGTTTAAATGAACAGCAAAATTAACACAAAACCGAAGAAATTGGGAAGAGAAGAAGAAGCAAAGCTCTACCTTGAAAATACGATAATCAATCGTAATACAGCTTTGTTTTTGGTGATCTTTCTATTGCTTACTGTAATTTCAGTTCCAATGATTCAATTCTTGGGCGGTTCCAGGAGTTTGGTGTCATCGGCATCAGAGTCAGATTCCGGCAAGGATGAAGGTTTTGATATAAGCATTAAGAAACTGAAAATAAAAATCCCAACATCTGATGAAATAAAGCGATTTGAGACCGAAGTTGAAGAAAGATCAATAGCGGCAAACGCAATTCAGCCGTATATACAGTATTTTTTAACGGAGTATTGCGGCGCTGGCAATGAACAGGTGTATAAAGGGAAGGGAAACTGGCTGTTTTATAGAAATGATGTTGATTATATTATTTCAGACGGCTTTATGCAGCAAACATCAGAAAGCAAAGCAGCGAAGGAAATAATAAAATTCAGAGATTTTCTCAAGACGAATGGAATTGAATTAATTGTTGTACCTGCTGCAGCGAAAACATCAATATATCCAGAGATGTTTGTATCCAGCTATAATAACATAACTCAACCGCTGCAAAATCCATCTTACAACAATTTTATTGATTTGCTTGAAGCGAATGGTATTTATGTAATTAACACGCCAGAGCTATTAATGCAGTGGAAACAAGAAACAGGACAGCCTCAGTTTCTTGAATCGGATACACATTGGACTAACGAAGCAGTTGTAAAAACAGCAGAACAGATTGCACATTCAATTAGGAAAATTATGGGTCTGAAACCACTCAAGGATTCAGGTTATAAGCGGAATGAAAAATTGATTAATGGTTTAGGCGATACTGCAATAATGCTGAGATTTCCATCTGGGAAAGACAGCCGATATAAAGAGAATATTAAAATATGGCAGGTGAAGGAAAACAACAGCTTATGGAAGCAAGATAAAAATGCTGATATTTTAGTTCTTGGAGACAGTTACAGCAACATCTATTCATTAAAAGATATGGGATGGGGAGAATCGGCGGGACTTGTAGAGCAGTTGAGCTATGAAATGAAAAGACCTGTGGATAAGATAACACTAAACGCTGGAGGAGCATATACCACGCGTGAAGAGCTGAAACGGCAGATGGTTCGCAATCCAAACAGACTTGATAATACTCGTGTGGTAGTGTATGAGTTTGCAGTAAGAGAGCTTGCATTCGGTGAATGGAAGGATATCGATTTCAGCAGTATCCCAATAGCTAAAAAGACTTCTCCTGATATTGGAACTGCCGAGACGAAATCTGAACCAAAGGCTGAAAAGGTAAAGTCCGATGATATAGAGAAAACTGAAAAGCCATTACAGGATGATAAAAAAGACAAAGCAGAGCCAAAAGATGTAGTGGAAAAAGATAAGGAAAAGAAGGAAACAGCAAAGCCAGAAGATAAATCGATAGTTGTAGAAGGAACGATAGCATCCAAATCTGAAGTTCCTGCACCGGGGTCTGTACCTTATCAAGATTGTGTTATATCTCTGCATTTAGTTGACTTAAAACCGATATCTGGAGATATAAAAGAAAAAGAGATAGTGGTGTTTATGTGGGGTATGCGTAATGATAAGCTGCAAAGTCCGGCATACTATAAGAACGGGCAAAAGTTGAAGTTAACACTCATTCCATGGAGTGAAGCAGAATCTGAGTATGGCAGCTACAATAGAGTAGAACTATTAGATGATAATCTATTAGCATTAGATGTATATTGGGGGACAGCAAAAAAATGAAAAAATATAACATATTAATTGTAATAGCAGCAATAATTCTGTTTGCAGGCGTATGCACACTGATGGCCGCAAACAACAATAATCAGACAATAAGCAATTTCATTGCCGAGATAGCAGGCAAAGCATCTGCTGCCGAGAAAAACAAGGTAAATACTGTCAGCGGAAAATCGGGATGGTATTATTTCGTTCCTGAATTAAGAAGCTTATCGTGTGGAAGATTCTGGGGAGCGGAATCGAAAAAAGTATCACGGGTAACTCAGAAGGAATATGCTGATCCGCTGCCAGCAATAATGGATTTTAAAAAGCAGCTGGATAAAGCAAAAGTAGAATTGATAGTGGTGCCGGTACCGGCAAAATGCACCATATATCCCGATTCTATATCTAATCTTAAGCTTGTCAGTAATGGCAAAGTTGTAAGAACAGATATATATCAGCAGGAGTTTATGAATCTGCTTAAGTCAAAAGGGATAAAAGTAATAGACCTTGTGCCTGCATTTTTATCAAAGCGTTCTGGAAGCTTAGGCAATTTGTATTGCAAGCAGGATACGCACTGGTCGGGGCAGGGATGTGTTGCTGCAGCAAATGTGATAGGCGCAGAAATAAACAAGTATGCCTGGTCAAAATCAGTAAAAAAGAGAAAATACAGCAAATCTACCAAATCTGTCAGCGTTAAAGGCGACATGATGGGAAGTATAGGCAAAGGAGCAAAACCAGAATCCCTGCAGCTCACGTTTGTAAAGGAACTGAATTCCTCTAAAGCGGCATCCGGCATTGAGTGGAGACAGAGTCCGGTTCTTCTTCTTGGAGACAGCCATAATTTGATATTCCATTCCGGCGGAGATATGCAGGCTCAAGGAGCAGGATTAGCTGATAATCTTGCAGCAGTAATAGGCTATCCCGTTGATATTGTGGCAGTCAGAGGCTCCGGCGCTACTCCTGCAAGATTGAATTTGATGAGAAGAAATGATAATCTTGCGGGCAAAAAACTGGTTGTATGGTGTTTCAGTGTAAGAGAATTTACAGAGGGACAGGGATGGCGCAATGTTCCAATAGTTAAGTAATTTGGCGGATAATATGCATTTAAGGATATTGATGATTGCTGCTATTTGTATGCTTTATGTGTCAGAAGGTTTTTGTGCTGAGCCGATTAAATCCCTTAGGGTGGATGGAAGGCTGATAGTTGTTAATGATAAGGCGACTATACTAGTGGGAGATTCGGTAACACAGGGATGGATGGAGCTTGGCAGCAGCTTCAATCAAAAGCAGTATATAGATGCACTTGCTGAAAGAGGTATAAATGCTGTTATGATTTGGAGCTATATAGGCATTGTTGATCCCAGCAGCGATGAAAGAATTGGATATGATGCCAAAGCCATTTCGCCATGGAAGAAGACCGAATCAGGATTCGACTTGAACAAGTTCAATAACAGCTACTTCCAGCGTCTTGGGCAGCTGGTGAGATATGCATGCAATAAAGGGATTGTGGTTATAATAACAATACATGACGGGTGGACTAAAACAAGATTCAAAGGGCATCCTTTCAATAAGCAGCTTGGCGGCCCGCTTGAATCCAAAGAACAGTATGTAGATTTTTATGACTACAATGTTGAAATGACTAAGGCATATAATCCTTCCTGGAATTATATGCAGAAGAATCAATATTTTCAGGAGCGGTTTACAGAGAAGATAGTTGAAGCGGCTGCCGGAAATCCCAATGTGATATTTGAAATCTTCAATGAGGGTGAATGGTATAATAAGAAGAAGCTTGATATGTATCAAGATCATTTTTTAAAATTCATCAAGAAGCGGACAAAGGCTTTGACGATGATAAACGACAGACCGGCATTGAAAAGTCTTCCTTATTGCGACATATATTCATTGCATTCACCGGGATGGAGTAAAAATACCAATGCTGAAGATTCATTCAACTGCTATTTGAAGATGTATGAGCAGCAGCCATCAAAGCCATTGATATTCAGCGAGCCGGTGCCTGAGTATCGGGGTGATGAATCGATGAATAAGGGGCTGATACGCCTGATGTGGGGAACTGTATTGACCGGCAGCGGATTTTTGGTGCAAAATGACTGCAGCTTCGGATTTGATTCTCATTCCAAAATGGCATCTAAGAGAGAATCGCGGAATAAGATTTTCAACATGGAAAGCATATGCGTAAAATTTATCAATGCGCTGAATATAGAAAAAATGAGACCAAGCAGTGAATTGTCTAATACAGGAGTTTGTTTGGCATATCCCGGGCACGAGTATGCGGTCTACATGCAGGAGAGAGAAGCAAGTGTAGATTTAACGGATGTTAAGGGTGATACACAATATAGATTCTATGACCCGCAGACAGGGGCTTATACTCGCTGGAAACGCTGTGAATCCGGCAAAAGCGTAGGGTTTGACTCGTTCTCTGATGATGATAGAGTGCTGTATATTAAAAAAATTGGAAGTTGATGTAATGCTTCGAAGCAATGCCGATATAAGGATAAATGATAAAGACCGATTGTTTATAAAATTTTGTGGCGCTGCATCTATTTCTATATGAAGGCTTGTATAGCTGCATAATCCAAATAATTGATTACACAAATGTTAATAATTCACTATTTTTTGAATAAATCTGTATTTGCAGCCAAAGTTATTAAATAAACTATTGACAAGTTATAAAAAATAGAATACATTATTAAAACAAGTCTATCACTTTCACTTTGATATTTGCCAGGAGGTATATCATGCCGGATCAACCTTTACTTCAGAGAGGAATGAATTATCTTAAAAATAATAACATGGAAAAAGCCATAGAGGTTTTTGAGAAGGGTACAACGTTATCGCCGCAGGATTTCAGAATGTTTACCTATCTTGGCATTGCATATGCAAAAAGTGGCAAACACAACCTTGCTATAGGGGCGCTTCAGTCGGCAATCCAATTGAGACCTGATATTGCAAGCATCAGATATAATCTGGGGCTTGTGTATCAAGATGATGGGCTGATTGAATTAGCTATATATCAGTTTGAAAAGGCGCTTGAAATTGATCCAACATATAAACTTGCAGAGGATGCCCTTAATATTCTAAAAAAGAAAATGGAAAATGAAGATATCTATTCCGGCATTTCCTGTGCAAGACATCCAGATGAGCCGGCTGTAGGAATCTGTTCGCGATGCCGACTTCCAATGTGTTCAGAATGCAAGACTGTTGTTGATGGGCAGCCAATATGCACAACATGCAATCCTCAGGAATAACAACCTGAAAATTCTGTTTACTCAAGATTAAGCCTCATTATAATGATGAGGCTTTCTTTTTCAGCTTGTTTGAAATGATAACCGAATCAAGGCTTATACACAATGATATATGGAGTCCGAATGTCCTTGTTCATAAAAAAGATGGAGATTGGCATATAGCTGCAATCATAGATGCCGACCGTGCGATGTTTGCCGATTCTGACTTTGAATTTGCTTTGTGGGATGCAGACCAAAGTTTCTACAAGGGATATGGTTCACAGCTTGATGAATCAGCTGATGCCGTGCTGAGAAGAAATTTCTATGAATTGTATATGGCAATGTTTTGCACATGGGCATATAGAGTTCAGATATGGAAGCCTAATGAATACACCAATTCTCTGCGGTGGATGCAGGGTGTGCTTGCAAGATTGAATTTAAGGACAGCAGATTAATCTTCTCTTTTTTTGTTGCTGAACTGCATTGCATGAAGCTTTTTGTATAGACCATCTTCTTTTTGAAGGAGCTCATGATGAGTACCTTTCTCTGCAATTACTCCACCTTGAATAACCATAATGCATGTGGCTTCTGCAATTGTCGAAAGTCTGTGAGCAACTACAAAGGATGTGCGACCCTCAAATAGTCTGCGCAAAGCGTTTTGGATAAGTATTTCTGTGGCAGTATCAACACTGGAAGTAGCTTCATCCAAAATAAGAATCCGCGGATCAGCTATAAGTGCACGCGCGAATGATATCAATTGTTTTTGACCGGATGAAATATTTGAACCGCCTTCACGGATTTCCGTGCTGTAGCCATGGGGCATATCTTTTATAAAATCATGCGCACCAATAGTGCGGGCAGCATCTACAATTTCATCATCAGTTGCATCAAGACGTCCATAGCGAATATTCTCTCTAACTGTTCCAGGAAATAAGAAGCTGTCTTGAAGTACCACACCAATCTGCCTTCTCAGAGAGTTGAGGGTTACATTTTTAATTTCATGTCCATCGATTAGTATTTCGCCGGATCTGGCATCATATTGACGGCTCAGAAGTGTAGTAATAGTAGTTTTTCCAGCGCCGGTAGGACCAACTAATGCGATGGTGTCTCCCGGATTTGCTGTAAAGTTTACATCTGTAAGTATAGGGTCTTCAGTATATGAAAAATTGATATGCTTGAATTCCACATGGCCTTCAATTTGAGGAAGTTCATATGCGCCTGGTTTGTCTTTAACCGTTGCCTCGGTGCCAAGGATGTCAAATATTCGTTCTGCGCCTGCCATTGCTCCCTGCATGGTTTGATATAAGGCGCTGATATTACGAATTGGGCCGAAGAATATTCCCATATATCCGGTAAAAGCCATTAATAATCCAAGGCTCAATTGACCTGCCATAACTCTATATCCGCCATACCAATATATAGCAACAATGCCAATATATGTTATCAGTTCCAATGAGGGATGAAACACTGCTGAAATTGCCGCTGCATGAACCCAGGCTTCCCTGCTCTCTTTATTTACCTTTTTGAATCTGCTCAGATTTTCGTTTTCTCTGGAGAAAGATTTTACAACCTTAATACCAGATACATTTTCTGCAAGTGTTGCTGTTACTGTGGCTACTTTTTTACGAACATTTCTGTATGCATTACGCGATTTGTTGCGGAAGATGTATGTTACAAATCCCATTATAGGCATTACAAGGAAGGTAAGCAGAGAAAGACTTACACTCTCCCTAAGCATAAGGATTACTACACCAACCATTGTAAATATATCGGTAGCAAGCGAGAGTGTTCCCGAAGTAAGAAGCGCATTTAGCGAACCGACATCACTTGTCAGCCTTGAGATGATGCGTCCTACCTCCCGCTTATCAAAGAAGTCAAGTGACAGGTATTGGATATGCGCAAAAAGTGTTTGACGCATATCAAAAACAACATTTTGTCCGATTACAGACACAAGAACTGTTTGCCAGTATTGTGTAAGCCAGCGAATTAGATATGTAACAATATAAACAATTGAAACCATTGTTATTACGCTCATATTACGCTTAGTCATGCCGTCATCAATAGCAATTTTTGTTAAAGTAGGCATTACTAACCCTGTAATAGAAACAATTATCATCATAAACAGAGCTAATACAAGCTGTTTTTTATATGGACGAAGGAATACAAGAGCTTTACGGGTAAGATCAATATCAAATGCTTTCCCAAGTATCTCATCATCCTGTTGTTGTTTTTTTGGAGGCATGCTGTTCCTCTGCTACCCTATCATTCAGCTTTTTTCTGGCTTCTAAGCTGCATATTGTATATTTCATTATATAAGCCGTTTTTCTCAACTAGTTCATCATGTGTGCCTGTTTCAACGACATGACCCTTATCAAGAACAACAATCTTGTCGGCGCGCTGTATGGTTGAAATACGCTGAGCAATCACAAATGTTGTTCTGGATTCTGTAAGTGAAACCAGCGCTTTTTGAATCATTGCTTCCGTTTCTGTATCAACTGCAGAGGTGGAATCATCCATTATAAGGATTGGCGGATTCATAAGCAGGGCGCGCGCTATTGCAATTCTTTGTTTCTGTCCACCGGAGAGGTTTACACCTCGCTCACCTATTTTGGTTTCATAGCCCTCAGGAAGGCTGATGATAAAGTCGTGTATGTTGGCTGCTTTTGCCACTTCAATCACTTCTTCAAGCGTTGCATCCGGACGGGCATATGCGATGTTTCCCCTCACCGTGTCACCAAAGAGAAATGTTTCCTGCGCAACAATACCAACAAAGCTTCTTAAAGAAGTAAGTTTGTAATCCTGTATATTGTGACCATCTATATAAATCTGACCTTCCGTTGCATCATAGAACCGCGGAATAAGGTTGATAAGAGTGCTTTTGCCAGAACCGGTTCCGCCAAGGAAAGCCACCATTTCACCAGGTTCTGCTCTAAAGCTTATGTTGCTTAATGCTTTGCTTCCATCATTATAGGTGAACGAAACATTCTTAAATTCAACTTCGCCATGACATTCGGTCATTTCTATATTTCCATCTTTGAGATGAGTTTCCGGATAAGTGTCTAAAACCTCAAATATACGATCTGCAGATGCAATGGCGTTTTGCACAATATTAACAACCCACCCCATTATTCTTACAGGCCAAATAATCATGCCAAGGTAGGCATTGAAGGCAACAAACTCCCCCACTTTGAGGTTGCCATTAACAACCTGCATACCTCCATACCACAGGATAAATGTTGTTCCGGCTGCAGCGATAAAATCCATAAGCGGGCCATAGAATGCGTTTACCCTGACAGAGGTCATAACTTTATTAAGAAGTGTTCTTGATTCATAAGCAAACTTTTTTATCTCAAATTCTTCACGTGCAAATGCTTTAACAACTCTTATTCCCATTAAGTTTTGCTGGATTGTTGAGGTCATTTTGCCATGTTGATCCTGGATATCGGTATATATTGGTCTAACTACACGGCTGTAGCGGAATACAAAAAATATAAGGAACGGCATGGTAGACAGCGAAACAAGCGCTAGCTGCCAGTTCATACTAATGCACAGGACTAAAACTCCAACGAATATAAGGACATTGCTGACAACGTTAGTAAGTCCATCACCCAAAAACGCCAACAGGGCATCTACATCTGCAGTAGATCTGGAGAGCAGCTGACCGGTTTCGGCTTGATCATGGTAAGTAAAAGACAACCTCTGTATATGATCAAAGAGTCGGTTTCTTATATCGTAGGTAGTTCTTTGGGCGATAAAAGGAGAAAGAAACATTGTTGTAAAGTTAAGAAATCCTTTTAACAGAACGACTCCAAAGAGCAGAATACATAGATAAGGAAGCAATGCATAATTTTTAACAACAATACTGTCATCAATTATACGCTGAGTAACCTTAGGCAAATATAGTCCCAGAGCATTAGCAGCAAGAGTGCATACTAAAATAATAACCAGCCAAAGCCAGTATCTGCCTACAAACTGCATTAATTTTCTTATTGTACGCATTTAATGTTTCAAACCCATAATATTTTTATTGTCATATATACATTACTAAACATATTATACAGCAAGTATGATTTAACCTTCCATAAATTTGCTTAAGAAGGTGTTTATAAATCTATCTGGTTATTCTACAACATTTTACTCTCAATATGGAAGCCAAATATACGGTTTTTTATTAAATTTTTATTATATTCACCTTATATTCACTTTATGCAGTAATAAACTGCCTGTCATCTTAATCTAATACATCCGATTTTATAATAAACAAAATTTCCATATAGTTAATTGTCAACTTATTCACAATTTGCTACAATGCATTTATCACATGATATTTTGGAAATAATGAAATGCAAAAACTCTTATTATACATAATCACTCTTATAATGGTAGTTTCGACATCTGCATTTGCAGGCGCTTCTTTCAAAAGCAAAATAGGAGTTCATATAATTGCAAACTATACTCCCGGAACACAAAAAATGGTTCGCGCACGAATGCCAGTATTGAAGATTCTTGATTTGCATAAGCCAATGACAGATGCTGCACGCGATTACAAAAAATATAATCCCGAT
Organism: Armatimonadota bacterium; assembly: GCA_033808695.1. Lineage (GTDB taxonomy): Bacteria > Armatimonadota > UBA5829 > DTJY01 > DTJY01 > JAPXND01. The sequence goes on along the minus strand of JAPXND010000017.1, from coordinate 5,908 downwards.
GGCATAGTTGTTCTGCGCTGCTACACTCCAGTAAAGTATACCCTAAAGGATAATCCCAAAGAAACTGCAGAGATTTACTGGAACACTTTTTTTCAACCACAGATTGATAAGTTAGATGAAGCAGACCGTGATATTATAGACTACATAGAAGGCACTAACGAAATTGGCGAGTGCCCAACATGGGAGGATAAGAAAAGCATACAATGGTTTACAACATTTTCGCTGCAGTTTATCAAGCTGTGTAAACGTGAAGGATACAAGCCTTGTTTAGCAAGCATTCCTGTAGGAAATCCATCCGGAAATCCATCTGAAGTAAAACAGAAAATTCAACAATATGCAAGGGCATTAAGAGCTGCAAAAAAGGCAGGAGGCGCATGGAGCTACCACTCTTACACCATAGAATACACAACGGATCTCAAAGTAGAGTATTGGTATTCGCTGCGATATAGAATGTTCTATGAGGCATTCAAAGGTCCTTATAAGGATCTGGCGGATATGCCCCTGATTCTTACCGAAGGCGGGGTAGATTATCGGGGCAATAAAGACACCGACGGATGGTCGGGACGAGGAACGGCAGAACAATATCAAACATGGCTGAAATGGTTCGACAGCGAGATAAAGAAAGACAAGTATGTATTGGGTGCAGCGCTGTTTCAGAATGGTGACCAGCATGGATGGAAAAGCTTTGACCTTGAGCCGTTAGCCGACTGGTTTGTTGAATACTGGAACAGATAGATTAATATGAAAATTATTAAAGTTATAATTGCCGTTATATGGTTTCCCTTTCTGTTTTTAGCAATAAGATACATACCATTCGATCATCTACCAAGCACATGCGTTTTTTTGCATCTCACCGGATATCCATGTTTTACATGCGGATTGACCCGTGCCATGATGGCAATTGCAGCAGGGAATTGGGAACGCGCTTGGATAATGAACCCTTTGGCATATCCGTTGTTTGCCGTGATGATCATTTTATGGGTATTGATGATAAGGGAAACAGCTGCAGATTCACATAAGCTGCGCAGCTGGTTATATCGTAATGCAGGAATAATTGCGATTTATAGCTTTGTAATTCTGTTTGTTTTCGGTATATGCAGAATTGCAGGCTTGTATTTTTTTTACAATAGATAATTCGTTTTAAACAGGAAATTTTTAATAATCTATTTGCCTAATTGTTACATTGTAATGATATAATAGTGCAGCTTGTTAATATCATTTTTATTAATGAAAGGAAGTACTATGAAAATACATAACTATTGGCTTATAGGAATCTGCGCTGCGATTATTGCATGCTCAACAACAGCAGCAAATGCAGAGATAAAGTTAAACTCTATGTTCACAAGCAATGCAGTTCTTCAGCGTGATATGCCAATTCCCGTATGGGGTACCGCAAACAACGGTGAGAGGATAACTGTAGAATTCAGAGGCGAGAGCGTTTCTACTAATGCAGAAAACGGAAAGTGGAAAGTGAAACTCCCTCCTCAGCCGGCAGGTGGACCGTATATAATGACTATATCCGGCGATGGTTCAAACATCACATTGCGGAATATCATGGTTGGCGAGGTTTGGCTGTGCGGCGGTCAATCCAACATGGAGTGGACGCTTTCCGCTTCAACTGGTGGAGAACAGGCAGTCAAAGATTCATATGATCCCCACCTTAGACTAATACAGATTCCCCGAGTTGCTTTAGATGAACCAGCCGACAACGTAAATGCAAATTGGGTTATGGCAGCTCCAGAAACAACCGGAACATTTTCCGGTGTAGGATACTTCTTTGGTAGAGAATTGCGCAATAAACTCAAAGTGCCAATAGGATTAATCAATGCCAACCAGGGTGCAACTATGGCAGAAGCATGGATGCCGCGTGATGTTTTGGAATCTGATGAAATGTTTAAGCAGATTTTGGAATCACCATGGCCGGAAGAATGGGCATTACTTCGTCCTACAGGATTATACAATGGAATGATAGCGCCAATACAGGGATACGGAATGCGCGGAGTGGTATGGTATCAGGGCGAATCAAATCACCCGCAGGCATATAGTTATCGCAGAGTATTTCCCGCAATGATAGAAACCTGGCGCAAACTATGGGATATAGGCGACTTTGCATTTCTATTCACTCAGATTGCACCATTTGAAATAACTGGCCAAAAGATTACCGAACCAGGAGACAGTACCTGGGCAGAGCTTCGTGAATCACAGCTGTATACCGATCAAACTGTTCCAAATACAGGGATGGCAGTAATTACTGACGCCGGCGACCCGATAGATATCCATCCAAAGGAGAAAAAGACGGTAGGCGAGCGTTTAGCGCTTATTGCAAGAGATAAGATTTACGGTGAAGATATAATATCTTACGGCCCTATTTATGATTCAATGAAAATAGAAGATGAAAAGATAATTATAAATTTCAAAAAGAGCAAGAGCAAATTAACATCCAAAGGAGAAAAGCTGACAGGATTCTCCATCGCAGGTGCAGATAAAAAATTCGTTTGGGCTGATGCGGAGATTAAAGGAAACAAAGTGATAGTATCGAGTCCATTGGTTCCATCACCTGTTGCTGTAAGATACGGCTGGGCAGATTGTCCAACAGTCAATCTATTCAACGAAGAAGGGATACCTGCATCGCCGTTCCGCACTGATGACTTCCAGCTGTCAACAGAACCAAAATAGCTGCAGTGAGTATATCAAAGTATTGATTAGTTAATTTAAATCTGTTTGGAAATTACCATACAAAAAATTAGTGGTGCTGAACTGATATTCGGGAAATGCAGTTCAGCATCATTCTTTTGGGCGGGGTGGATTAGACGGGTTTTGCATTGTTTCATGCAGGAAATCATCTCATTGCTGTAGAATAGCGTTACAAGCATCTAACATTAATCTATTTTATGACAAGGATAACTGCAATGAAATCATACATTACAGCAGCATCATTACTAATTACATTAATCTTTGGCGGCGCTGTTATAGCTGCCGAAGCGCCGCCACCGGCGCCAATCAACACTTATGATATCCATAACGACGGCGGTTTGATATACAATCCGCTCTACCGGGAATTGCTCAAAACAAATCAGTTAAATAAATTTAATGCCATTTCCAAACTTAAAGGCACAATTAAGCTTAAAAACTACACCCTAAATTACACAATTCCTGAAAGAGCAGCGGGGTACGATGTTCTTCCTATCCAATACACATTAAGCTGGAATGGAAATGCCAAATTCCCATTAGCAGTTGAGGCAACCGCTTTTGAAGACCCTAAGCGCATAAAGAATAAACAGACCTTCGATTTAGCGCTTCCCGGAAAGCTGGACCTTAAGGTAGAATACATCGGTTCTATAACAGCGCACATGATACCGGGTGCAAGACACAATCTAACAGCAGATTTCAGCGATGAACCAACAGTCTATCCTGGTTTTGTGAGAAAGCCGATGGTTCGTTCTGGTGTGGTTGAAGGCGGAGACATTATATGGTTTAAATACAGAGTTACTAATACAGGAGATACCATTCTCGATCCCGAAGGCATAGGCGGATGGGCTTTATATCCTGAGCTGTTGAAAAAGGATGAAAATGGTGAATATAAACACTACAGCTACCACTACAATTTGTATATAAGAGATAAGAAGTATCTTTATCCGGGTGAAACTCATACTTTTTGGATTAATTTTACATCAGACAAAACATTGGATTCTTACAAAATTGAACCGGGTGAATATAAGATTGATTTCAGATCTTTTTACAGATACTACAAAAACTGGAACGACTGGTATAACATGTGGGAAGGCGCATGGATGTTTAAAGCCGATATGCCAATAACAATTGCTGAAAAACCCGAAGATGCACCGGTACCCCCTATGAACGTTACAATGACCGACGGCGATGATAATGATAAAATCACCAGATACATACACACCTTTGAAGAATTTATGACTTCCTTTGACTGCTGGCAGAGCGCCCCGGAAGAAAGCAATCCCATTAATGGAACCTTATATCTGCAAATAGCTCCGTGGACCGAAGCTGTTACATTGAAGCTTATCACTGTTGATCCTGTAAGATGCATGACCGAAAGCATTCGTATAGCTGTGGACAACTCAACGCTTAAACTCAAACCAAAGCTCCATGCTGCTAATTGCATGGTGGAGGATGGAAAACGAGTTCCGGTAGTTTATTCGCAGATTATGAGCGATATGAGAGCGAATATACAAGTAAGCCCGTGGCCAGAGGTATACATTAACAATGATATTAAGCGAATGATGGAGTGCGGAATAAATGTATGTGCAACAACTGCAATGCCTTGGCTATACACAGACATATACAAACCGGATTTCAACAATACCGGCGATTCCATGAAATACGCCCTTGATGTTGCACGCAGGCGTGGGCTTAAGCTTGAAGCATGGGGAACATATCCGTATGACAGAAGCACTCTTGGCGCCATATACAACTTTGTTTCCGGAGATTCATTGAATTTTGATATATTCGGACCCTATATAAGTCATTCAGATCCAAACATAGCAAAAGCAAATGCGGCTGTTTGGCTATATCAATTAAAGCGATGGGGTGATGGATACGCTCAATTTGAGAACGGCGCTATTCCTTTTGGAACCGAGGATACACGCGGCTGGCTGAGACAGGATGTTCATATTAGATATCCGCTGGGCGAGCTTACAAAAAATACATTCCGAACTTGGCTTAAGGACAAATACTCTACTATTGAGAATCTGAATGAAAAATGGGACAGCAGTTTTGCCTCGTTTGATGAGATTGATCCGGAGAAGGAATGCACAGTAAACACTTTCGGGCATATATGGGAGTATTTAGATAGAACCAAGCTTTTTCATGATTGGAGCAAAGCTGTAACGGATCTTGATGAATTTAGAACCTGGCTGAGGATTAAAAACTATAAAGATTCTCTTGATGTTATACATGAGAAGGTACCGCAGGCTGTTATGATACTTCGCACTGAAGGCGGAAATGCCATAATTGATGATGTCGATCCTTCAGATCCTAATCCGCATTTCAGGCATATATATTACAATCAAAGACGTGTAGCTGCAAACGGAGATATGATTGCTGAATCTAAAGCATTTTCGCTTCACTCAGATTATACTACAATTCCTTACACTCCAACAGAGCTGAGAAAAATAACAGCGCAGGGCTTAAAAAATGGAATCATTCCTGCATGGCTTCCTCAATTTGACAATATGAGAGATATTGCGATAAATGAGAAGTATGGAACAGATTATCAGATACACTACAACGCTGACAAGCCGGTTAAAGGAACTATGATGCATGTGCTTACACCAGTTTACACATGGTTCCAGGCAATTATAGAAGAGGGCGGAATTCCCGGGATTTTGTGGGAGGATCTGCAGTGCGATGGTTTTGCCACAGAAACCCAGCAGCGTGAAATGCTGTTCTATAAAAAAAAGATGAATGAATTCCTTGCTTCACCGGAGGGAATTGAAGCATCAACCTGGAATGTGCAAACGCCAGACAGATCATGGCTGATGAATACAACACCTAAGGAAAGCTATAGAAATTAGCCTCTAATATACAGAGCAAATAATGAACCCTATGCTGCCCGGAGAACGGCTTAAAGCTGCATACAGCTTTTAACCGTTAGACCATCTTTTAAGAGCGGAATTCTTTATTTAGGAGGAAGCAATACAAAGGTGGAAAGATGAAGGCATGCCGGATAGCTGGTCGGAAATCAACCTGTTCAATTATGATCCGCTGGACTATTTTCCGATAATGGTTAAGCGCAGAGGTTATTATCCTGCCTGCGATTATAAAGCGCCCGATGATGTATCTTATGAGAACTACATGCATTATCGACAGCGTATGCGTGAGCTTAACCATTAAATATCAGAAAGAATATCTGCATAAAACAGAAATGATGTTAAGC